>DASYUP010000264.1:0-7057 GCA_036001185.1 Thermoanaerobaculia bacterium | reverse complement strand
CTGCGGCTCACCACCGAGGGTGCTGGCGTTGCCACCGCCAGAGGCGTCTGCGGTCGGGGCCGGGGGCCGCTGCGGCGGGACCTCCGGAGGGCGCTTGTGGTCCACGCGGCGAGATTTACGACGCCTCGTGCGCCCGGAGGTGGAGGCGCGCGCTCTTCTGCTCCGCCACCACGTGGCGCGCGCCGGTCCCGCCGCGGCGGCCCCCGGCCACGCCGGCAGACGCCGATCGCCGCCCAACGACCGCGCCGTCACCACGCCGCCGTTCGGCCCCGCCGGCAGCCGTCGATGCCGCGTCCTGCGACAAAGACGCCTCAGCCGCCGCCCGCCAGCAGCTCCGCCCGCTGGCGCAGCGGCGGCGACAGCCGTGGATCGTGGGCCATCGCCCGCAGGTCGGGCTTCTTGAGCAGTGGCAGGTGGTGTAGGGCGACGCCCAGGGGGGTGTGCGGGTTGCGCAGCACGGCCAGCCGGATCGGGTAGCGGCTGCCCCACTTGCGGTGGGTGAGGATCGTCTCCAGGACGGGGCCGTGTGTCGCCTCGCCGCTGGCCAGTGGCATCAGGTCGCCTTCCTGCAGCCGCGGGTTGTCGAGCAGGGCGGCGACCACTCGCAGGGTGGGATCGTGCCGCAGCGCCTGTAGCACTCGCGGCGAGGCGCGCCGGGCCACGTTCACCTTCTCCCCCACCGCCAGCCCGGGTAGCCGCTCGATCAGTCGCTGGTCGGCGGCCCGCCGCACCACCGGACGGATGCGGACGTCGAGGCCGGCGGTGACGAGGTCGCGCCAGTAGAGGGTGGAGAGCAGCCCCAGGGCCAGCGGCTGCGGCGTCGCCTGGTGCAGGGCGAGGTCGCGCCGCAGCTCGTAGAAGACCAGCAGCCGCTGTTGCTCGGCGAGGAGGCGCAGGGCCTCGTCGCCGGCGTGAGGGTTGCGCAGCACCCCCTGCGCCGCTGCCACGTCGAGGTCGGCGGCCACCTCGCGCAGCAGCTGCTTGAGCTCCTCGCCGCCGGCCTCGCGCAGACGCTGCAGCACGTCTTCGGGGAGCTCCGCCACGGCGGCTACTGTAGCCCCAGCGAGCTGCTATCTTTACCCTCGCCATGGATGCCGAGCTGAGCCAGAAGATCGCCGCCGGAGAGCTCGATGCGGTCGAAGACGCCTTCCTCTCCCGCCTCGGCGAGGCCGGTCCCGACGGCGCTCCCGACGCCGCCGGCCTGGCGGAGATGGGACGGGCGCTGGCCCAGAGCGGCGAGGAGGAGCGCGCCCTCTTCCTGCTGCAGATGGCCGACGACCATCTGCGCCAGGCGGGGGCGTGGCGGGCGCGCCTGAGGTTGCTGCGGCAGGTGGGCGATCTGCTCTTTCCCGACCCGCTGGCGCTGCACGACGAGATCGTCCGCTCGCTGGTCGCCGCCCACGGCGAGAGCGAGCTCTGCCGCCGGCTGGCCGACAAGCTCGGCCTGCAGCGCGCCCCCGAGGACATCCCCAAGACCTGGGAGAAGGTCGAACGGGTCGAAGAGCTGATGGCGCTGGCCCCTGGCACCATCGTCTGGATGGAGGGCAAGGGGGCGGGGCGGATGGCGGAGATCAACCTGCAGCTCGACAGCTTCCGCGTCGATCTCGGCCCCGTGGGGACGCTCTCCGTCGGCTTCGCGGCGGCGAAGAAGATGCTCAAGCCGCTGCCGCCGCATCACGTGCTGCGACGCAAGCTCGAGGACCTCTCCGCCCTGCTGGCGCTCAAGGAGGCGCAGCCGGAAGAGCTGGTGCGCATCGCGCTGCAGAGCTACGAGGAGCCGTTGACCGGCAACGAGCTGCGCCAGGCCCTCGTCGGTGTCGTCGAGGATGCCGAGTGGACCGGCTTCTGGAACCGCGCCAAGAAGAGCCCCCAGGTGGTCGCCCAGGGCGGCGGCCGCCAGCGCTATCGCTGGGCGGCGAGCGCCGACGCAGCGCTCGCTGGGGTGCGCGAGCGGTTCGCCGCCGCCGACGTGCGCGAGCGCCTCGACCTGCTGCGCGGCCACGGCAGCCGCGACCCCGAGCTGCAGCGGCAGATGCTCGCCGCGCTCGCCGAGCAGGCGGCGACCCTGCGCCGCAGCGACCCGGCAGCGGCCCTCGAGGTCGCCTTCGCCCTCGAACGTGCCGGCAGCGCGCCAGACGGCGAGCTCGGCGCCGCGTCGCTACTCGCCGCCGCCGACGACCCCGTGCGCCTGCTCGCCGGCGCCGAGCGCGGCGTCCGCGAGGAGGGCTACCGCCGCCTGCCGGCGGCCCGCCCCGACTGGATCAACTGGTTCGAAAAGGCGCTGCTCAAGGAGGAGGAGGCGAAGCTGCTCGACCTCGTCGCCGACCGCCTGGCGGCGGAGAGCGCGGGGTCGGACCGCTCGGGGCTGGAGCGGGCGGTCAGCGAGCTGCTCACCCAGCCGCGCAAGAGCCCCGGCGGCTTCACCTGGCTGGCGGAACGCGCCGGCCGCGACGAGACGCTGCTGCAACGCAACCCGCTGCGCCTCTTCCAGCAGATCCTGGCGGCCACCGCCGACGACAGCTTCGGCCCCTATCGCAAGCGCCTCGCCAAGCTCGCCGACTCGGGCGGCACCCTGCCACGGCTGCTGCCGCTGCTCGACACGGCGCAGGGGGCGCAGGCCGAGGAGGCAGTGGGCAAGGCCGCCGGCCTCGAGGGCTACCAGCGCGACGCCCTCAAGAACGCCGTCCATCTGCGCTTCCCCAGCCTGCAGCGGGAGGTGGAGCAGCCGCTCTACGCCACCCCCGAGGCGATCACCGCCAAGAAGGAGGAGCTCCGCCACCTGCTGGAGGAGGAGATCCCCGCCAACCGCAAGGCGATCGAGGAGGCGCGCGCGCTCGGCGACCTGCGGGAGAACTTCGAATACAAGAGCGCTCGGCAGCGCCACGAGTACCTGGCGGCGCGGGCGTCCGGGCTGCATCGCGACCTCGGCCGCGCGCGGCCCATCATCGCCGGCCAGGTCGACCCGTCGGCGGTGCGTATCGGCACGCGCCTCATGCTCCGCGGCCCGGCCGGCGAGGAGCGCGCCATCACCCTGCTGGGCCCCTGGGACAGCCAGCCCGAGCAGGGCATCCTCTCCCACGAGTCCGAGCTCGCCACCAGCTTGCTCGGCAAGCAGGTGGGTGACAGCGTGCAGCTCGAGGGCAAGGCCTTCCGCATCGAGCGGATCCAGCCGTTCCGCTAGCCGCGCCGTCTAGGGATGCTTCATCACTAACGCGCCTTCGCCACCTGGACGCCGGCGCCGGCGGGGACCTCTTCCTCACCGTAGTAGGCGAGCAACCCGGCCACCACCGCCTCGGCCACCTGCTGGCGGAAGGTCCGCGTCTGGATCAACCGCCGGTCCTCGTCGTTGGCGAGGTTGCACACTTCGACCAGCATCTTGGCGGGGATCGAGTTGTAGCGCAGCACCGCCGGCACGAACTCGCCGCGCTGGCGGATGATGCGCTCGCGCACCGGCTTGTAGGGGTGCACCGGCAGATTGCGGTCGCGGAAGGCGGCGATGGTGCGCGTCGCCATCTGCCGCGACAGACCCTCGCTGCGCAGCCGCTCGCGCCAGGAGAACTGCACCGCCGGCTGCTCGCGCACCTCGGCGCGCGCCGAGTAGACGTCGCCGCTACGGCTCGAACGGCCGGCGGTGAGCGCCGC
This sequence comes from Thermoanaerobaculia bacterium, assembly GCA_036001185.1. Classification (GTDB taxonomy): domain Bacteria; phylum Acidobacteriota; class Thermoanaerobaculia; order Multivoradales; family JAIOJS01; genus DASYQD01. The sequence continues at coordinate 3,415 of DASYUP010000264.1, read as the reverse complement.
CGAGGGGACGTAGATCATCGCCCCGCGCAGTGACGGGTGCAGCGAGTCGGCATGGAAGGAGAGGAAGACCACCTTCTTGGCGTCGCCGTCGCCGCCGGCCACCGCCTTGCGGTACTGGCTGTTGGCCAGGTACCAGCGCAGGTTCACCCCCACCTTGGCGTCGGCGATCGGGTAGGGCGGCGTGGTGAGCACCTGGTGGGCGCGCGACACCGGCAGCACGTCGGCCTCGCGGGCCCGGAAGCCGCCGCCGTCGCGCACCGTGGGAACGACACGCGCCGCGGTGCGGGTCTCGAGCAGCGCCTTGACGCGCACCATGATGTCGTAGACGTAGAGGCTCTCCCAGACGCCGCCCACCTGGGCCCCCGAGTCGGCGCCACCATGGCCGGCGTCGAGCACCACGGTGATGCCGGCGAGGCCCTGGGCGCGCACCGGGTTCTTGAAGCGGTTGCTGTCGGTGAGCGAGGCCTCGTATTCGGCGCGCCGCGGGTCGCCGGGGGGCAGGAACTCCGCCTGCAGCAGGTCGAGCGGGATCTTCACCTCGTAGCCGATGGGAATGTCGGTGACGTCGTCGATGCCGCTGCGCTTGGCGATCTCGGCGGCGAGGGCGTTGACGTCCTCGGCGAAGACGCGGCCGGTGAAGCGCACGACCACCGCCGAGTAGAGCGCCTCGCCGGGTTGCAGCCGGTAGGCGGCGTAGCGCCCGGCGGCGTCCTGCCGGTACTCGAGCAGGTCGGCCGGGGTGCCCTCGGGACCGGCGGGCAGCGCCTGCTGCAGCGCCGGACGCAGCAGGCGGGAGGGGATCCACAGCTCAGCGCCCGGCGTCAGGTGGTCGTCCGCCAGACGGTTGGCTTCACGCAGCTGGCGGAAGTTCTCTCCCTTGCCGGTGAACCAGTCGGCTACCGTCCACAGGCTCTCGCCGCGGCGCAGCGCCGCCAGGTCGACGCGATGGGTCCAGCCGGTGACCTGCAGCCGGTCCTCAGGGAACAGCGTGCGCAGAAGCTGCTGCTGCAGGTCGGCGCTGAGCAGCGGGAAGGGCACGCGGTAGCGCATGCCGGCGAGCATCCGGTGGCCGCCGTTGGCCGTCACCAGCGCCGGCGCTGCATCGGCACTGCCGCACAGCCGCCGCGCGATGGCGAGCTGCCCCTCCCCTTTGAGCGGCATCGCCTCGAGCCAGGGCTCGTCGTCGCCGCTCACCGCCACCACCATGCCGGGGGCCATCTCGACGCGCCGCAGGGCAGCGGCGGCTGGCGCCGCACCGGCGGCGCACAGGCCGATGGCGAGAGCGAGGGCCGACAGGGCCCAACGCCCGCGAGCGGGGCAACGAAGCAGGCGAGCTAGGTGGATGGCCCCGACCTCGGCTGTTACTCCTGACCGGTCTTTCTTGCTTCGATCGGCGCTTAGCTGTAGATCCTTAAAGTGTCATTTTAGACCTGACTCGGTGAGCAGGGGAAGTCCCTGCCCCTTCTCCGGCGGCAGGTGCCACGGTCGGAGCAGACGCCCCGCGAAGCCCCAACGCCTGGAACGGGGCGGCCGCGGCGGGCCTCAAGCTCGCCGCGAATGGGCTATTGGCCGAGCCCGCGCAGCCCCATGCCGTTGAGCACCAGGGTCTGCGACCTCACCCCGGCCTTGTCGGGCAGCGTGACGCCAGCCAGCGTGCCGGCAGCGACCGGCGCCGCCGCGACGCCGGGCAGCAACAGGGTGACAGCGAGGGTCTTTACGATGTCAGCTGCGGAACATGCCGCTCTTGGAGGCCGGGTCGGCGCCGCCGCCGCCACCCATCAGCCGCTGATTGAGCTCCTTGATGCGCTCCATCAGCTTCTCGATCTTCTGCTGCGCCTCGTCCTTCAGCCGCTTGTAGTCGCCGCGCATGCGCTCCATCTCGGCGCGCGCCTCGTTCATGCGCTCCTCGGCCTCGCCGAGACGCTGGTCACGGCCGGCGATCTCGCTCTGCAGGTAGCGCGCCTGCTCCTCGCGCTCGGCGAGCTGCATCTTCTGCTTCTCTTCCTGCTCCTCGTACAGCTTCTTGTACTGCTGGAGCATGATGATCTCGGAGAAGTCGGCGGTCGAGGGCATGCCGTCGTCCCCCTTGGTTTCGAGGTTGGGAAACATCTTGCGTAGCTTGAGCGACAGGTCCTCGGGGTCCGGCGACTCGCGCATCGCCAGGTCGTACGAGATGGTGCTGTGGACGAGCAGCGACAGCAGTGACTGGTTCATCGACTGCATGCGGTAGTAGCCGACCGACGACTCGACCTCCTCGTGGAGATCCGCGGTCTCACCCTTCTCGATCATCTTGGCGATCTTCGGAGAGGTGCGCATGATCTCGAGGGCGGCGATGCGCCCCTGGCCGTCCTGGCGCTCCAGCAACTTCATCGACACCACGCCCTTCAAGATCTGGGCGAGCTGGGTGCGCACCTGCCCCTGCTGGTTGGGGGGGAAAGTGTCGAGGATGCGGTCCACAGTCTGGGTGGCGCTGTTGGTATGCAGGGTGGAGAAGACGAGGTGTCCGGTCTCCGCGGCGGTGATCACCGTGCCCACCGTCTCCGGGTCGCGCATCTCGCCCACCATGATGACGTCGGGGTCCTGGCGCATGGCGTTGCGCAAGGCCTCGGTGAAGCGCGTGGTGTCGGTACCCACCTCGCGCTGCGAGATGCTGGCCGCGCCGTCGGTGAAGAGGAACTCGATGGGATCCTCGATGGTGATGATGTGCACCGGCCGGCGCTGCGTAATGTGTTTGATCATCCCGGCCAAGGTGGTCGACTTGCCACTGCCGGTGGGCCCGGTGACCAGCACCAGCCCCATTGGCAGCTCGCAGAAGTCGAGCAACACGTCGGGCAGCTCCAGCTCCTCGAGCCCCTTGATGTTGAAGGGGATGAGGCGGAAGGCGGCGGCCACCGTGCCCCGCTGCAGGTAAATGTTGCCGCGGAAGCGGGCGAGCCCGTGCACGCCGTAGCCGATGTCGACCGAGCAGGACTCCTCGAGCTTCTGCAGCTGCTGCGGCGTGAGGATGTTCTCCACCATGCCGCGCAGCACCGGCGGGGTGAGCGGCTCGGACTGCAGGGGCACCAATCGCCCGTTGAGGCGCAGCAGAGGGGGGCGTGTCGGCTTGAGGTGGAGGTCCGACGCGCCCTGCTGAGTCATGACCCGCAGCAAATCATCCAATTGAGGCGACGGCATGGGCGGTGGCGAGTGTACCGCACCCCTCGCCAGCGGCATCCTGACCGGGGCGAGCGCGTTGACTTACGCCTCACTTCCGCCTATGCTCGCCACCATGGCCCCGCCCCTCACCGAACGGCAAAAGGCGATCCTCGACTTCTTCGCCGAGTTCCAGCGCGCCCACGGTTATCCGCCGACTCACCGGGAGATCCGCGATCGCTTCGGCTACACCTCCTACGGCACGGTGCACAAGCACCTGCGC
>DASYUP010000263.1:0-1741 GCA_036001185.1 Thermoanaerobaculia bacterium | reverse complement strand
GCCCCTCGAGGGGCAGGGGGCGCCCCCACCCAGTCGGCGGTTGTTTCCCAAGCTCTGAGATTGCGCGGCTAGACATCGACCCACTCGAGCGACAGCCGCTCGGCGCCGAGGAAGAGGGCGCCGATGGCGGCGAAGCGGTCGCCGGCGTCGGTGACGCAGAAGTGGTGCTCGGGCGTGTCACCGGGATCGCGGGCAAGGCCGTGACGGAGCAGGTCGGCGGCCACCACCTCGGCCACCGCCTCCGCCGAGTCGACCAGAATCACCTCCGGCCCCATCACCGCGGCGATGGCGCCGCGCAGCAGCGGGTAGTGGGTGCAGCCGAGCACCAGCGTGTCGACCCCGGCGTCGCGCAGCGGCTGCAGGTAGCGCCGCGCCACCTCATGCGCCACCGGATCGTCGTGCCAGCCTTCCTCCACCAGCGGCACGAAGAGCGGACAGGGCTGGCTGGTGATCTCGAGGTCGGGGCGCAGGCGCCGCAGCTCGCGGCCGTAGGCGTCGGAGTCGATGGTCGACTGGGTGGCGATGATCCCCACCCGCCCGCGTGAGCGGGCCGCCGCACGCGCCGCGCCGGGCTGCAGCACACCCCACAGCGGCACCGGCGGCGCCAACGCACCGACCGTCACCGCCGAGGCGGTGTTGCAGGCCACCACCACGGCCTTCACGCCGCGGCCGACGAGGAAGTCGACGTTCTTGCGGCTGTAGGCGAGCACCGTCGACGGCGACTTGGTGCCGTAGGGCAGCCGCGCGGTGTCGCCGAGGTAGAGGATCGACTCGCCAGGCAGCAAGCGCTGCAGCGCAGCGACGACCGTGAGGCCGCCAACGCCGGAATCGAAGACGCCGATGGGGCGCGCGGCGCCCTCGTTCACCGCACCAACCGCCGATCCGCGAGCAGCGGCGCGCCGGTGTCGACGTGGCCGGCGAAGGTCGGGCGCTGGGTGCCGTTCCACAGCAGGACGACGCCGCGCACCCGCGGCTCGTTGGCGAGCACGGTGTTCACCAGGCTGTACACGCGCAGCAGCTCGAGGTCGGAGCCCGAGGCGGGCGGGTCGGGCTGGTCCTTGGCCCCGAGGTCGAGGTAGGCGACTCCCTGGCCATCGACGAAGGCGTCGGCCACCGTGACGCCGGCCGGCAGCGGCGCCACCAGGCCGTCGGTCTTGGGGCCGGCCAGCAGCGCGCCCACCACCGCCTCGACGCGACCATCCGGCTCGAGCGGCAGCACCAGCTCCCGCGGTTCGGCGTGCAGGAAACCGTCGTCCCCGGGGAAGAGCAGCGACACCGTCGCTTTCTCGGTGCGGCCGGGCGACGGCGCCGGCCCGCCCGCGGCGGCCTCGCTGCCGCGGCGCTGGCAGGCGAGCCCGAGCGCCGCCGCGGCGAGCAGCGCGCCGAACGCCAGCCCCCGCCGCGTCATGGAATCGAGGCCTGCGCCTCGGGCCGCGAGCCGCCCTGGCTCTGGTACCGCGTCACCGCACGCACCAGCGCGTCGACCAGCTGCCCGCGGTATTCGACCGTCAGCAGCTTCTTCTCCTCGTCGGGGTTGCTGAGGAAGCCGAGCTCCACCAGCACCGCCGGCATGCCGGCGCCCATGAGCACGCGGAAGGGCGCCTGCTTGACGCCGCGGTCGCGCAGCCCGAGGGCGCCGTTGAGCTCTTCCTGCACCAGGCTGGCGAAGCGCTGGCTCTCGGCGAGGTGCTGGCTCTGCGCCAGGTCCCAGAGGATGAGGTCGAGCCCCGCCACGGACGTC
>DASYUP010000262.1:0-3117 GCA_036001185.1 Thermoanaerobaculia bacterium | reverse complement strand
CGACAGCGCCACCTCCGACGCCGAGGGTGGCTTCCGCTTCAAGCAGCTGCCGCTCGCCACCTACGAGGTGTGGGCCTTCGATCCGCGTACCGGCCGCTTCGGCCGGCGCACCGGCTACGTGGTCAACGGCAACGCCGTCGTCGCCGCGCAGGACGTCGTCCTCGAGGTGCGGGGCGAGGTCGAGGGTCACGTGCTGGAGCCGCGCAACGGCGCCGGCATCGCCGGCGCGACGGTGCAGCTCTCCACTCAGTCGCTGGTGCGCTTCACCACCTACAGCAGCAGCGACGTCAACGGCTACTTCGAGTTCCTCGGCATCCCCGAGGGTGTCTTCGCCCTGTCGACGCAGGAGCCGGGCGGCCGCCGACGGGCGCGCGCGAGCGGCGAGATCGCCGAGGAGGGCGAGCGCGTCACCGTCGACCTCACCCTGGAGGCGATGGGACGGGTAGTCGGGCGCGTGCTGAGCCCGGCCGGCGCTCCCGACGGTCTTTTCCCCAATGCCAACACGCTGATCTCGCAAGACGGCCAGATCGTCGGGGCCACGCTCGACAATCCCTATGCCTTCGACGGGCTCATCGCCGCGCACGGCTTCCATCTCAGCGCCACCGAGGTCGGGGGCAGCCACCGCGCCCAGGCTTCCGGCCAGATCGCCGATCCCACGCAGGACCTGACCGTCGACCTGCGGATGGTGCCCATCGGCTCCGGCCAGGTGGTGGTTCGCGACAGCTTCGGGACGCTGCTGCCGGGCGCCGAGGTGACGCTGAGCTCCAGCGGCTTCTACGGCTGGCGCCAGTTCGCCGGCAGCACCGGTGCGCAGGGAGCCATTCGCTTCGACGGCATCGGCGCCGGTTCGCTGAGCGCCGCCGCTCGCGATCCGCGCACCGGGCTGCGCGGCTCGGCGAGCGGCCGCATCGACCTGGAGGCCCAGGTCGCCCAGCTCGAAGTGCGCCTCCAGGACTCGGGAAGCATCCGCGGCCGGGTGGTGCTGCCCGACGGTGTCACACCGGCCGCCGACGCGCTGGTGGTGGTCAACATTGCGGGCAAGAGCCTGCGGGCCTCGACGGGCGGCGATGGCGCCTTCGAGCTCGCGGCGGTGCCCATGGGCGCTTTCGAAGCGTTCGCGCAGGAGCAGTTGGGGGCGGGATCGCGCCGCGTGGTCGGCTCGTTGACCGCCAATGGCCAGGTGGTGGACCTCGGCCTGCTCGTGCTCGACGACCGCGATCCCTACGTCGTTTCCTTCCAGCCGGAGACCGGCAGCCGCGACCTGACGGTGGGCACGGTAGTGACCATCCACTTCAGCGAGCCACTGGACCGCACCCGCTTCAACGGGAGCTGGATCGCCTTCCGCAAGCTCGCCGGCGGCGGCGTGGGCTGGAACGCGACCTGGGCCGACGGCGACAGCACGCTGGTGCTCACGCCGACGAGCCCGCTGGCGAGCTTCACCGGCTACGAGGTGATCGCCGGCACTTCCGTGGTCGACGTCGCCGGCCGGGCGATGGGCGACCCGGTGCGGACCGTCTTCTATACCCGCGACGTGGTCCCGCCGGCGGTGGTCGACGTGCTACCGCGCGACGGGCAGTCGGCGGTGCCGCTGGACGCCAACCTGCTGGTCACCTTCTCCGAGCCCGTCGACTTCGCCTCGCTCTCCGGCACTGCTTTCCAGCTCACCGACCTCACGTCCGGCGGCGGGGTGTCGACGACCTTCCAGCAGAAGCCGGGCCGCCGCGAGGTGCTGCTGACGCCGGTGGGCGGCCTGCACAGCGATCGTCAGTACCGCCTGGTGGTGCAGGGCGTGCACGACGACGGCGGCAACGTCATGGCGGGAGCGACGACGACCACGTTCTGGACCGTGGACACGGTGCCGCCAGAGATCGTCTCGGTGACGCCCGCCGAGGGGGCCAGCTTCACCGCCGGCGACGAGGTCGTCTTCACCATCCAGGCGACGGATGCGCGCCGGCTGGGCAAGGCGACGGTCGTTGTCGACGGCTGGGAGTTCACCGCCCCGGCACCTCCCTACGAGATCAGGGCGCTCGCCCCCTCCGTCGCAGCCGCCGGCGAGATCACTTTCGTGGTGTCGGTGTTCGACGCGGCTGGCAATCGTGCGCAGGTCGAACGGCGGCTGCACATCTCGCCGCGAGCCAACGCGACGGCGCCGGAGGTGCGGCTGCTGTGCTTGCAGGACGGTGACTTCGTGGAACCCGGACACCCCGTGGAGCTCGCCGTCAGAGTCTCCGACGACGAGAAGGTCGAACGCGTCACGGTCCGTGTCGACGGGCAAGTCCTGCGGGCGGTTTCGCCGGTGGGAACGGCAGCAGTCGACGTGCGCGCGACGTGGACACCGCCGGCCGGGACGCCGCCCGGAACGAGCTTCGTGATCGAGGTCGAGGCGACCGACTTCGCGAACAACGTGGCGCGGCGGACTCTCACGGCCAGTGTGCCGACCGCGCCGATCCTCACCAGCACGCGGGTGATCGATGTGAGCTACGCCGGCGGGACGCTCTATCTCGCCAGGGGCAGGTTCCTGCTGCGGCAGCCGATGTCCTTCGCGGCGGTGAACCTGCTGGCGGGAGCCACGCTGGTCGGCGATCAGGTCCCGCTCAAGCTCTCGGTCAGCGGTGCGCTGCGGGTGCAATGCGGTGCCGCGCTCGACGTGAGCGGTTACGGGTACGCGGGTGGGACAGCGACGAGCGTCAACGGGAAGGCGCCGGTGGGGGTGCGTGGCTCGGCGCCGGATGCAGGTGGGAGCCATGGTGGCGTGGGAGTGGTCAAGGACGGAGCGGGTCCTGCGGGCGAGGTGTACGACAGCGTCTACGAGCCGACGCTCGGGGGCGGTGGGGGAGCGCGGAACGAAGATTTCGGCAATGCGGGCTTGGCCGGTGGGGGTGTGATCCGGGTGGAGGCGGGGAGCCTGGTGCTGTCGGGGGAGCTGCGGGCGCGTGGCGAGGATGCGCACGACTCGCTGGTGGCGAATCGTTCGTCGGCCGGGGGCGGCGGAGGGACGGTGGTGGTGCACGCGGGGACGATCAGCGGCAGCGGCTCGATCGACGCGGGTGGCGGCAACGGGCTGTGGTGCGGCACGCGGGTGGGTGCGGGCGGGGGTGGTCGCGTGGCGCTGTACGG
>DASYUP010000261.1:0-11311 GCA_036001185.1 Thermoanaerobaculia bacterium | reverse complement strand
GTCGACAGCGCGTAGCTGAGGGTGGTGCGGCCGCCGGTGTCGAGCTGCCCGGGGTAGCGCACCTTGGCGACCTCGCCGCCATTGACGCGGAAGGAGACGTCGAAGCCGCCGGCGAGCGTGGTGCCGCGGTTGAGCACCTCGACGCTTAGGGTCGAGGTGACGCCCGCCGTCACCGTCGTCGGGTCGGCGGTGAGCAGCGTTGGCGCCAGATCGGGCTTGGTGGCGCCGCCGAGGTCGAGCTGCAGCACGCCCGAGTTGTTGTCCTCGTCGACCTCGGGGATCTCGCCGTCGGGATCGACGACGGCGTGGAAGGAGTGCACCCCGGCGGCGAGCAGCAGGGTGTCGACATGGACGGTCACCGTCGCCGTGGTGCTCGGCGCGAGGGCCGCCACCGCCGCCTCGCCGATCGGCACCGGGCCGTCGCTGACGCGCACGCGCGTCGCCGGCGCGGCCGCCGGCCCGTGGTTGCGCACCTGCACGGCGAGGTCGATGACCTGGCCGGCGGTGCCGATGCCGCTGGCGGTGACGCCGCCGGCAGGGATGGCGAGGTCGGGAAGCAGCTGCTCGGCGAGCTCGAAGGTCAGCTGGTCGTCGCTGCGATCGCACTGCGCGACCGACTGCGCGGGGTCGACCGTGGCGGTGACGTTGATGGGTCCGCTGAGCGGCGCCTGCCAGTAGACGGTGACGTCTTCCCAGCTGCCGGGGGGCAGCGCCCGTAGGCTGCGCCCGCCGCCGACGTTGGGTCCGCCGCTCGCCGCCGCGAGCGTCACCTCGACGCCCGCGCCCACGCGGGCAGCGCCGCCGTTGCCGACGCGCAGGGTCACCGGGATGCCCTGCGCCGTCGCTGCGCCGAGGCGCGGCAGCCCAAGGGTCAGGTTGGCGAGTCGCCGAGGCGGCCGCGGCTGCTCGACGTTGCCGCGGAACGGGATGCCCAGCTGCCAACTCGGCGTCTCGTGCGCCGGCACCGAGCCGTCGAGCCGCACGTTGGTGCCGTGGTACGAGTGCTCGTTCCAGATCGGGCGCGCCCCCACCCACGAGGGGTGCGAGAGCAGGTGCAGTCCCTGCGTCGAGGCGTCGCCGTCAAAGAAGACGTTGGACGGCACCAGCACGTCGGCGCCGCCGTCGCCGTCGACGTCCGCCACGACCGGCAGCTCGCACAGGGTCTTGGTGATGTTCGGCCGCGAGAAGCGCACCCGCCCGGTCGGCCCGTCGAGGATGTAGAAGGTGTGCTGATCGACGTAGAGCACCTCGCGGACACCGTCGCCGTCGAGGTCGAAGGCGGTGACGCCGGTCTGCGCGCCGTACTCGGAGATGGGGATGCGCCAGAGCGTCGACAAGTCGGAGCGCAGGGCGTAGAGGAAGGGATCGGAGGCGACGAGGACCTCGGCGCGGCCGTCCCCCGTGACGTCGGCGATGGTGGGCTGGCCGCCCCAGAAGGTCGGCCCCTCGAAGTACGAGGAGAGGAAGCGGTAGTTGCGGAAGACGCTGCCGTCGTGGTTGAGCGCCATGATGAGACCGGAGGACACGTAGACGATCTCGGCGTAGGGGTCGGCATCGAGGTTGCCGACCGCCACGAAGCCGTCGATCATCAGGTTGTCCCCTACGTCGTGGTCCCAGACCACCGTCAGCACGCCGTCGCGCATGCGGTACAGGGTGTCGCCGGCCACCAGCTCGTTGATGCCGTCGAGGTCGACGTCGGCGATCACCGAGCTCGAGGTGTCGTTGAAGTAGCCAACCCCGAGCGGGGCGTAGTAGTTGTGGGTGCGGCCGTGGTTGCCGGTGCCGATGCCGAGCAGCTTGCCGGTGTTGCTCACCACCGAGCGGCCGAGGGCGATCTCCGGCACACCGTCCCCCGTCAGGTCGCCGATGGCCACGGCGCCGCCGAAGCCGCCGCCGGTGCCCTCGATGGCATCGCTCACCCAGCGCACCTGGCCGAGGCGATCGAGGGCCAGCAGCCGCGAGTTGCTCTGGATAGCCACGATCTCGACGACGCCGTCGCCGTCGAGGTCCGCCGCGGCGAGGTGAGCAAGGCGACCCACCAGCGGGTTGGCGGCGGTGGAGCGGAAGCGCCAGAGCAGGGTGCCGTCGAGGCCGCTGAGGGCGATCACCGAGCTGCCGGTCGACTCCTCGGTGTGGAAGACCACGTCGGGCACGTCGCGCGAATCGACGGCGCCGTTGCCGTCGTCGTCGGAGAGCTGCACGACGATGGGCGCGGTCTCAGCCTCGACGCCGTGGAACCACCACTTCTCCACCGCGTCGAAGGACGCCGCCGGGGCGGCCTCCTCGCAGTCGCCGAAGAGGGCCCGCAAGTTGTCGTCCTCGCGCGTCTCGGCGATGGCGTCGGTGGCATCGACCTCCGCCAGCACCAGGGAGTGGGCGAAGGAGAGCCGCACGTCGACGGGCAGTGCCAGCGGCGTGGTGGCGCCGGCGGCGAGCGGCTGGTCGACCACAGCGGTGGCGAGCTGGCGGTCGGCGCCGGCGAAGCGGCGGTCGCCGTCGAGGTCCTCGAACAGGCGCACCAGGTAGGTGCCGGCCGTCGCCGCGGTGCCCTGATTGGCGATGGTGAGGGCGACGGTACCGGCGAAGCGGAGGTCGACGGCCGAGTGGGTGGCCTGCGCCAGGTCGACGCTGGCCACCTGGAGGTTCGGTCCGCTGGCGCGGGCGACGGTGACCCGCCGCACCGCCTGATTGTTCGCCTCGGAGCGCTCGAGGATGGCGTTTTCGGGGTCGACGACCACAGTCAGGTCCGTGGCACCCCCGGCGGCGGTCCACGGCAGGTCGACCGTGGCGTTGCCGGCCGCGGCCACCGGGCCGAGGGTGGCGCGCGACACCTCCGTGCCCCCCGCCCGCGGCAGGCCGGCGTAGAGCGCCACGGTCGCGGCCGTCGAGGGCAACGATCCGGCGTTGCGGATCGTCGCGCGCACGGTGGTGGCGTCGCCCACGAGCGGCTTCTCGGGCAGCAGCGTGACGCTGTCCCAGCCGACGGCGAGGTCCGGCAGCTGCCGCAGGTAGCGGCGGGCCCGGTTGTTCGCCTCGTCGCTCTCCGGCACCTGCTGTGCGCGGTCGGCGATCGCAGTGAGCAGCACCGAGGAGGCCTGTGGCGTGAAGGTGCCGGTGACCGTGGAGGTGGCGCCGGCACCGATGGTGACGGTGCGCGACAGCACGGGAGGGCCGCTCCCCACCTCGCCGTCGAACAGCTCGACGACGCCGGTGCCGCTCTGGTTGCCCTTGTTGCGCACGATCAACGACACGTTCACCGGCTGGTCCGGCACGGCGTCGGTGGGCGTGGTGGTGAGGTCGGCGTCGGCCAGCGCGAAGTCCGCGAGGGTGTCGTCGACGACGAAGAAGGTGAAGCTGGCATTGTTGTCGTCTTCGCTGGTCTCGGTGACGGCGCCCTGCGGGTCGAGCTCCACCAACAGGGTGTGCTCGCCCTCCGGCAGCGAGACGCCGGGGATGTCGATCAGCAGCGAGGCGCCGGCGGCGAGCGGTCCGCGCGTGCCGGTAGAGAGCGTCGCCACCGGCGCCCCGGCGACGATACGCGTGACGCGATAACCGAACGACGTCACCGGCTGCTCGCCGAGGTTCTGCACCGTCACCCGCACCGAGAACGCGGTGGCCGGCTGCGGGCGCGTCACCGAGAGGCTGACGTTGGCGGGGAACACGGCAAGGTCGGGGAGACCCTCGATGGCGATGCGCACCGAGCGGACGTTGTCGAGCTCGCTGCTCTCGGCGACGGCTCCATCGACGTCCGCGACAGCAAAGAGCAGCAGCTCGCCCTGCGCTCCCGCGGTCGCGACTGGCAGCGTGGCGCTGAAGACAGCGCCGGCGGCCAGACCCGGCACCGCCGTCTCGGCGCGCACGTCCGTGCTGTCGGCGGCCCCGGCGCGCAGCACCAGCCGCGACGCACCCGCGGCTTGCGGCCCGAAGTTCTGAATGGTCACCGACACCTGCACCGGGCTGCCGGCGGAGATCGTCGGCGGCGAAGCGGAGAGCGCTGATACGACCAGGTTGGGGCGGTAGGCGGAGAGCGCCCGGATGGCCTCGGCTGTGGTGTAGGCGTCAGCATCCCAGCTGCCGTCGGCGCCTTGCGCGCCGAGCAGGGCCGCCACGGGGTCGGGCTGCGCGGCGGTGAACTGATAGCCCGAAGCGATCAGCGCGCGATAGGCGACCGCCGTCTCCACCACCGCGCCGAAAGTGCCGTCGGTGCGCAGCTTCGAGAGCAGGAAGCTGCGGGCGTTGGTGATCACCTGGGGCGCCACCGCGAGCGCCCGCAGGCGTGAGATTGCCCACAGCGCCTCGCCGGTGTAGTAGACCTGGCTGGGGGTGTTGGGCAGGAAGCCCCAGCCGCCGTCGGTTCCCTGGCTGGTGCGCAGGTAGTCGAGCAGCGAGACGAGCTCGGGGAGGTGGTCGGCCTCGCTCTCGCCGTAAGCCTCGATGGACTGCGTGGTGTCGAAGAGATTGGAGTAGTAGGTGCCGAAGGCCCCCATCCCTTCGCCGTTGCGGAACTCGCCAAGAGAGGCGATCAGCGAGCCCACCGGGGAGCCGGCGCGGGCGAGCGCCTGCACCCGCAACGCGCGGTAGTAGGCAGCGTTGTCGGCGAGCGCGGTGAGATAGGCGGCGCCGCGCGCGATCGCGGGGTCCGCAGGCCCGCCGGTCAGCGCCTGCACGGCAGCGGCGGAATCGCGCGGCAGCAGCTCGACTGCTGGGCCGAAGCTGCCATCGCCGTTCTGGTGAGCGACCAGCCAGGCGCGGCCCTGGCTGAGGGCCGCATCGGTCCCGGCCGAGGCTGGAAGCGTCGCGAGCATCGCCATCAGTGCCAGCAGGACTGCCGACCGATACCTGCACGCTTGCCCAAGCCTTCGCCCGCTACCGATCATGAAAGATCTCCTGCGAAGACGAGATCGCTTCAAGCGCACCTCGCCCGAACGACGAAAGACTGATAACGAGTGGGCAATCGGATCTCGGAGAGAGCGCCCTTTTCCCCGGGTCTACCCGGGGCGAACCGGGTCGGCAACCCGACCGGAGCAAGAAAGGGAATCCGGACGGGGCAAATAATGGAGTGCCGCGGAAGCTACCGAAACAACGTGCATGCTGTCAATGGTCGCGCGAGGGTCGGTGGCGGAACTGCCCATGAACTGAGGGCTTAGCGCCGGAATACAGATGCTGACTGCTCGCATCTGGCACAACCCGTCGACGCCAAGCCAAGGTCCTCCGGCCGCATGCTGCGACTTGACGCCCCTCCCACACGAGCCCGACCAGAGCACGCCAGCCCGTTCGCTCGCCCCCCTTGACCCTGGAACTAATTCCAGGGTCTACCATCCCCTCCATGGCCGCCGACCCCACCACCCCGCTGCGTGCCGGCGCTCTCGCTGCCCTCGCCGGCGTCTCCACCGACACCCTGCGCCACTACGAGCGCAAGGGCGTGTTGCCGTCGCCGCGCCGCCTCACCAACGGCTATCGCAGCTACCCGCCCGAGGCGCTGCCGCGGGTGCGTACCATCCGCGCCGCGCTCGCGCTGGGTTTCACGCTCGACGAGCTGGCGCCGCTCTTCCAGGCGCGGCAGCGCGGGCGGCCGCCCTGCCGCGCCGTGCGCGAGCTCGCCGCCGGCAAGCTCGCCGCCGCCGAGGCGCAGCTCGCCGAGCTCGAGCGGCTGGTCGACACGCTGCGCACGCTGCTCGCCTCGTGGGACAGCCGGCTGCAGGCCACGCCGCCGGGCCAGCCGGCGCGGCTGCTCGAGCAACTCCCGCGAGAGCTCCCCTCACGCCAGAGCCCACGCCTCCCCCGCCACCCCGCAACTCGGCCATCGCGCCGGAAAGGAGAGCCATGATTCCCATCGCCCCCCTCGCCTTCGCCCTCCTCCTCAGCAGCTCGCCCGCGAGCGACCCCACCGATTGCCCGCTGCATGCCTCCCACATGGCGGCCGCGGCCCACCGCGAAGAGGTGGACGCCCGTGGCGATGGCGCCATGGGCTTCTCGCAGGAAGCGACAACCCACCACTTCCGCGCCACCGAGTCAGGAGGGATCATCGAGGTCACCGTTCGTGATGCCGCCGACAGCGCGACGCTTGCCGCCGTGCGCAGCCATCTCCAGCACATCGCCGTCGCCTTCGAGGCGGGCGATTTCTCGATCCCCGAGGCGGTGCACGCGCAGGTGCCGCCCGGGGTGGCGGCGATGCGGCGCGCCGGCGACGCCATCAGCTATCGCTACCAGGAGCTGCCGGCCGGCGCCCAAGTGGTGATCACCGCCACCGGCAAGGCCGCCGTCGACGCCGTGCACGACTTCCTGGGCTTCCAGGTCGCCGAGCACGGCACCGGCGACTGAGGTGGTGGGCAAGTGGCGGGGACACGGTCCGTTTTCGGATCGTGTCCCCGCTCGAGCTCACAGGGCGCCGAAGAGTCGCGCCCGGAACGAGGGAGGCAGGGCGTCGATGCGCCGCTGCAGCGCGCTCTTGGTCGCCTGCGCCCGCTGCAATGCCTTGCCGCCGAATGCCGTGACTCCCTTGGGCAGGGGCAGGGTGGGGATGTAGGTCGGGCGCCGCCGCGCCTCCATCGCCGCCTCGAAGCCCGAGGCGAGGCCGATCAGCTTGCCTTCGCTGAAGGCGGTGCCCATGAAGCTGATGCCCAGCGGCAGGCCGAAGCCGAAGCCCATCGGCACGTTGATGATGGGATAGCCGGCGACGGCGCACGGGCTCGAGCTGGCGCCCAGGAAGTGGTCGCCGTTGACGAGGTCGTTGGGCCAGGCCGGCGAGCCGGTAGGAGCCACCAACGCGACGAGGTTGTCGGCCGCCAGCGCCGCGTCGATGCCATCGGGGCCCGCGAGCTTGTGCCCGCGGACGAGGGCATCGGCGTACTCCTGGGCACTGAAGATGTCCGCCTGGGCGAGCTCGAAGAACTCCTGGCCGAAGAACTGGAGCTCCTGGTCGGCGTGCGTGTTGTTGAAGGCAATGATGTCGGCGACGGTGTGTACCGGCACGCCGGTGCGCGTCGCCAGGTAGGCATCCAGGTCGCGCTTGAACTCGTAGATGAGAACGATGATCTCGGCCTGGTCGCTGTTGAGCTGGTCGATGGTGGGAATCTCGCTCTCGATGAGCACGGCACCGGCGTCAGCCATCGTCGCGAGGGCGTCCTCGAAGGCGGCGTCGGTGGAGAGGCTGTAGCCGGTGAAGCCGCCCCCGCGCACGACGCCGATGCGCTTGCCCTCGAGGCCGTGCGGGTCGAGGAACTGGGTGTAGTCGGTCGAGAAGTGACCGGCGCTCGCCGCCGTCGCGGGGTCGCGCGGGTCGACGCCGACGAGGGCGGAGAGGACGGCCGCCGCGTCGGCGACGGTGCGGGCGTGCGGCCCCACCGTGTCCTGGGTGTGGGAGATGGGGATCACCCCAGCGCGGCTGGTGAGGCCGACGGTGGGCTTGATTCCCACCACACCGTTGATGGTCGCCGGGCAGACGATGGAGCCGTCGGTCTCGGTGCCGAGGCCGGCGGCGGTGAGGTTGGCAGCCACCGAGGCCGCCGAGCCCGAGCTGCTGCCGCACGGGTTGCGATCGAGCACGTAGGGGTTGCGGGTCTGACCGCCCTGGCCGCTCCAGCCGCTGGTGGAGTTGAAGCCGCGGAAGTTGGCCCACTCCGAGAGGTTGGTCTTGCCGAGGATGACGGCGCCGGCGGCGCGCAGGCGAGCGGCGACGGTGGCGTCCTGGTGGGGCGGGGTGCCGACCAGCGACAGCGAGCCAGCGGTCGTCGACATGTGGTCAGCGGTGTCGATGTTCGCCTTGAGCATGATGGGGATGCCGTGCAGCGGCCCTCGCGGGCCGTGGGCCTTGCGCTCCTTGTCGAGCTCCTTGGCGATCTTCACCGCATCGGGGTTGACCTCCAGCACGGAGTTGATCTGCGGCCCCTTCTCGTCGAGAGCGCGGATACGGTCGATGTACATCTGCACGAGACCCTGCGAGTTGAGGCCGCCGCGCTCCATCGCCGCTTGCAGGCCGGCGATGGTGGCCTCCTCGAGATGGATGGCCGGGGCCACGACGCTGTCGGCGTGGGCCGCGCTCGGCAGCCCCGCAAACGGTGCCGCGGCGCCGGCGAGAGCTCCCCACCGCAGCAGGTTGCGCCGGGTGAGGGCGGTGGGGTCCTGTTCCTCCGTGGGGGGAGAGGGCGGCTGCTCATCCGGGGGACGACGTTCCGACATGGCTCCTCCTCAATCGCGATGGACCACACCGGGGGCGGGAGACCCCCGGACGGAACGCCCGGATCGGGTTGACCCGGGCGGCACGCGCGGGACGAACGGCGGACGACGCGGAGACGATCCTAACCCCGGGTCACGCCGGGGCAACCCCTCCGCCGGAAACGGAGCTCCCACCAGACCAAGTCGGACGCCGCCGGAGACGGGCCGACGAGAGAAGACGATCAGCCACGGTGAGTGCCGGCACCCCCACTCGGCGGTTCTCGGTCGCGGTGTGGTCGCCGCCTCAGGCCAGCCCGGCCAGCAGCTCGCGCGGCTCGGCCAGCCGCCAGGCGGGAACGTCGGCGAGCTCGGCCGGACGCCCGTATCCCCAGGCAACCAGCGCCAGCGGCGTGCCGGCAGCGGCGGCCGTGTTGGCGTCGATGCCGCTGTCGCCCACCAGCAGCAGGCGCGGAGCGGTGGTCCCCAGGCGGCCGGCGATGGCGTGCAGGCCGGCGGGATCGGGCTTGCGGGCCGGCAGCGTGTCGCCGCCGATCACCGCCACGAAGAACTCACCGAGGCCCAGGCCGTCGAGGATGCGCCGGGAGTGCCGCCCCGGCTTGTTGGTGAGCACGAACAGCGGGTACCGCGGGGCGAGCGCCCGCAGCAGGTCGGCGATCCCCGGGTAGGGCTGCGTGGTATCGACGCAGCACTCGAGATAGAGGTCGAGGAAGAGCCCCAGGGCGGTCTCGAAGTCCTCCTCGGTGACCGTCGCCGGCAGCGCGCGGCGCAGCAGCACGCGGGCCCCCTCCCCCACCATGGCGACGACTTCCTCGAGCTGGAGCGGCCGCAGGGCGAGGCGCTGGCGGGTGGCGTTGACCGCCGTGGCGAGATCACGGCGCGAGTCGACGAGGGTCCCGTCGAGATCGAACACCACCCCGGCCGGGCGCACGCCGGCAGGGTACCAGAGCGGCGCGGCCGCTTGACAACGGCGCCGCGCTGCGGCACTCTCACCCCCAGCAATGCGCACCCCCTGGATCCTCAACGTGAATCCCAACGCCAACGGCAATCCCAGCCGGAGGGTGCGGCACCGCTCGTAACCGACGACCACCACCGTCGACACGACACCAAGGCCCGCACCCCTCGAGGTTGCGGGCCTTTTTGTTTTTTCGACACGCCGAGATCGCCACGGGCCGCTGCACGGCCCTCGCGATGACCGATCCACCATCATCGCGAGAGCGCAGCGACGAAGCGATCTCGACATCAAAGACACCAAGGGAGAAGGCCCTATGTGCGGCATCGTCGCCATCTTCGACACCCACGAGCCCATCCGCGAGCTGCGCCAGCTCGCCATCGGCCTCGCCCGCCGGCTGCGCCACCGCGGCCCCGACTGGAGCGGCGTGGTCGCCGGTGAGGGCGCCGTGCTCGCCCACGAGCGGCTCTCCATCGTCGACGTGGAGCACGGCGCCCAGCCGCTGGTCGCCGCCGACGGGGCGCAGGTGCTCACCGTCAACGGTGAGATCTACAACCACCGCGACCTGGCGGCGCGGCTGCAGCTGCCCTACCCCTTCCAGACCGCCTCCGACTGCGAGGTCATCCTCGCGCTGTGGCGCGAGAAGGGGCCGGCGCTGCTCGCCGACCTCGACGGCATCTTCGCCTTCGCCCTCTGGGACCGCGAGCAGCGGCGCTACCTCATCGCCCGCGACCGCATCGGCGTCTGCCCGCTCTACATCGGCCGCGACGACCGCGGCCAGCTCATCGTCGCCTCCGAGCTCAAGGCGCTCGAGGGCGTCTGCCGCACCATCGAGGACTTCCCGCCCGGCAGCTACCTCGACAGCGCGGTGGGCGAGGTGCGCCCCTACTGGCAGCCGGCGTGGCGCGCCTACGAGGCGGTGGCCGGCCAGCCGGCCGACCCCGCCGCCGTGCGCGCCGCCCTCGAGAGCGCCGTCGAGCGCCAGCTGATGAGCGACGTGCCCTACGGCGTGCTGCTGTCGGGCGGGCTCGACTCGTCGCTGGTGGCCGCCATCGCCGCCCGTTTCGCGCCGCGGCGGGTGGAGAGCGGCGGTCGCGAGGAGGCCTGGTGGCCACGGCTGCACAGCTTCGCCATCGGCCTCGACGATTCGCCCGACCTGACTGCCGCCCGCCGGGTGGCGGCACACATCGGCTCGGTGCACCACGAGCTGCGCTTCACCGTGCAGGAGGGCATCGACGCCCTCGCCGACGTCATCTATCACCTCGAGACCTACGACGTCACCACCGTGCGCGCGGCGACGCCGATGTACCTGATGGCCCGCCGCATCAAGGCCATGGGGGTGAAGATGGTGCTCTCCGGCGAGGGCGCCGACGAGGTCTTCGCCGGCTACCTCTACTTCCACAAGGCGCCCTCGGCGCGCGCCCTGCACGAAGAGACGGTGCGCAAGCTCGACATGCTGCACAAATACGACTGCCTGCGCGCCAACAAGGCGATGGCGGCGTGGGGCGTCGAGGCACGGGTGCCCTTCCTCGACCCCGGGCTGCTCGACGTGGCGATGTCGCTCGACCCCGAGCGCAAACGGGTGCGGCCGGGCGGCATCGAGAAGGAGCTGCTGCGCAGCGCCTTCGTCGGCGAGCTCCCCGACGACATCCTCTGGCGGCAGAAGGAGCAGTTCTCCGACGGCGTCGGCTACTCGTGGATCGACTCGCTCAAGGCCTACGCCGCGCACGAGGTCTCCGACGAGGACCTCGGCAAGGCGCGCTGGCGCTTCCCCTACAACACGCCGGCGACCAAGGAGGCCTACCTCTACCGCGTGCTCTTCGCCGGCCACTTCCCCAGCGAGGCGGCGGCGCGCTGCGTGCCGGGGGGCGACAGCGTGGCCTGCAGCACGCCCGCCGCCATCGCCTGGGACCCGGCCTTCGCGGCGCTGCCCGATCCGTCGGGGCGGGCGGTGCGGGACGTGCACCGGCAGGGGCTGGGGGTGGTGGCGAGCTGAACGAAGACGGGCGGGGACAAGCCCCGCCCCTACACCAGAGACGGAGCCGCGAATCCTACTCCGCTGGGAACCGGGTCGCTCCGGCATGCGGGGCTTTGCTGCGGACCACTGGCCTTCTGGTGTAGGGGCGGGGCTTGCCCCCGCCCGGGCAGCGCCGGCACGGCCGCGCCGGCGACACACGGCACCCCAGC
>DASYUP010000260.1:0-18437 GCA_036001185.1 Thermoanaerobaculia bacterium | reverse complement strand
GGCGGTGACGCGCGCCCGTGAGGCCCTCCTGACCGCGCAGCGTTCCTGATGCCGACGTCGCAACGCCGCCACAATCTCGCCGCCATCCTCTGGATGCTGGTGGCCGTGGGGGCCCTGTCGCTGATGGACGGGGCGATGAAGTGGCTGTCGCCCCACTACCCGCCGCTCGAGGTGGCGGCCCTGCGCGGCGCCGCGTCGCTGCCCATCGTGCTCGCCTGGATCGGCTTCGCCGGCGGCTTCCGTCAGGTGCTGAGCCGGCGGTGGCTGCTGCACCTCGTGCGCGGGGTGCTGTCGGTGGCGATGCTCGGCTGCTTCATCTTCGCCGTTCGCGCGCTGCCGCTCGCCAGCGCCTACTCGATCTTCTTCGTCTCGCCGCTGCTGATCACCGCCCTCTCGGGGCCGCTGCTGGGCGAGCGCGTCGACGCCCGGCGCTGGGCCGCCATCGCCGCCGGCATGGTCGGCGTGCTGGTGGTGCTGCGGCCCACCGGCGCCGGCACCCTCACCCTCGCCGGCGCGGCGGTGCTCCTCTCGTCCTGCTGCTATGCGCTGTCGGTGATCGCCGTGCGGGTGCTGGGCCGCACCGACTCGACGCTGTGCATGATGTTCTGGTTCATCGTCCAGGTCACCCTCGGCGCCGGGGCGCTGGCGGCGCCGCGCTGGGTGCCGCTGCAGCCGGCGCACTGGCCGGTGCTGGCAGTGCTGGCGATCACCGGTGCCGGCGGCCAGTACGCCATCACCGAGGCGTTCCGCCGCGGCGAGGCCTCGGTGGTGGCACCCTTCGAGTACACCGCCCTCGGCTGGGGCATGGCCCTCGACTGGCTGCTGTGGTCGACGCGGCCCGAGGCCGGCCGGCTCGCCGGCACGGCGATCATCGTCGCCGCCGGGTTGTACCTGATTCGCCGCGAGAGCGTGCACGTGGAGGCGGAGCACCCGTGACCCCCGGCGCCGCCGCCGCCGGCAGCGGCCGGTCGCCGATCCAGTAGCGCGGCCCGGGCCCCTGCCGCGCCACCCGGTCGCCGGGGTTGGCGAGCCGGCAACGGGCGAGCGACAGGCAGCCGCAGCCGATGCACTCGGTGAGCCCGGCCTTGAGGCGGACGAGCTCGGCGATGCGCTGGTCGATCCTCGCCGCCCACGCCGCCGACAGGCGCGACCAGTCGCGGCGGCTGGGTGAGCCGCTCGCCGGCAGCCTGGCGAGCTCGCCACCGATCTCGTCGAGCGTCAGGCCGAGCCGCTGCGCGAAGACGATGAAGGCAATCCGCCGCAGCACCGCGCGCGGATAGCGGCGGTGGCCGGCCCCCGGCCGCTGGGAGGCGATCAACCCGCGCTCCTCGTAGAAGCGCAGCGCCGAGGCGGCCACCCCACTGCGGCGGGCGACCTCGCCGATGGTGAGCAGAGCGGTCACGCCCGAAGGTTAGCGCGCGTCTCCCTTGACTTCAAGCTCACTTGAGCTTGTATCGTGAGCAGTGCGACCCCGACCAGAAGGTCGCTGCAGCAAGGAGCCCCCATGACTATGAGCACCAAGCCGTTGCAGGGATTACGGATAGCCATCACCGGCGGCACCTCCGGGCTGGGGCTGGCGCTGGTCGAGGCGCTGCTCGCCCGCGGCGCCGCCGTGGCGTTCGTCGCCCGCCAGGCGCCGCGGGTCGAGGCGGTGGCCGCCCGCCTGCCCGGCACGCACGGCATCGCCGGCGACGTGTCGCGCAAAGAGGAGATCCACCCGCTCGCCCTGCGCGTCACCGCCGCCCTCGGCGGCCTCGACGTCCTCATCAACAACGCCTCCAGCCTCGGGCCGGTGCCGCTGGCCCCCCTCGCCGACACCGAGTGCGAGGAGCTGGAGGCTGCCCTGGCCACCAACCTGCTGGGGCCGTTTCGGCTCACCAGGGCGCTGCTCGGCGCCCTCGCCGCCGCCGCCCGCGAGGGCCGCCCGGCGCTGGTGATCAACATCAGCAGCGACGCCGCCACCACCCCCTACCCAGGCTGGGGAGCGTACGGCACCAGCAAGGCGGCGCTGCTGCACCTCTCCCGCATCTGGGACCAGGAGCTGCGGCCCCACGGCGTGCGCGTGCAGGCGATCGATCCGGGGGACATGGACACCCCGCTGCACGCCCTCGCGGTGCCCGATGCCGATCCCGCGGGTCTCAAGCCGCCGGCGGTCGCGGCGACGGAGATCGTCCACTTCATCGCCGCGCTGGCGCGGCGCGAGGCAACGCGTGAGAGCCGCGATCCAGCCCCGGCAACGCCCGCCTGACGCCCGGCTGCTGGTCGTCGACGGCGACGAGCGCTGGCGCGACGAGCGGCGCGCGGCGCTGCCGGCACACCTGCACGCCGGCGACCTGCTGGTCGCCAACGACGCCGCCACCATCCCGGCGAGCCTCGGCGGCATCCACCTGCCGAGCGGCGAACCCGTGGAGATCCGCCTCGCCGGCCGGCGTTCGCTCGCTGCCAACGACGTACGCGAGCTCACCGCCGTCGCCTTCGGCGCCGGCGATCACCGCACCCGCACCGAGGATCGCAAGCCGCCACCACCGCTGCGCCCAGGCGACACCCTGGCGCTGGGGCCGCTGCGCGCCACCTTGCGGCACACCCTCGGTCACCCTCGCCTGGTGGCGCTTCGCTTTGCCGGCACCGCCGACGAGATCTGGGCCGGCATCGCGCGCCACGGCAGGCCGATCCAGTATGCACACGCCGCGGCGCCGCTGGCGCTGTGGGACGTGTGGACGGCGGTGGCCGCGCTGCCCGCCGCCTTCGAGCCGCCCTCGGCCGGCTTCGTCCTCGACTGGCGGCTGCTGCGGGCGCTCGTCGCGCGCGGCATCGGCTTCGCCACTCTCACCCACGCGGCGGGGATCTCCTCGACCGGCGACCCCGCGCTCGACGCCCGCCTGCCGCTCGACGAGCCCTATCACCTGCCGTCGGCCACCGTGCGCGCGATCGCCCACGCCAAGGCCCGCGCCGGCCGCGTGGTGGCGGTGGGCACGACGGTGACCCGCGCCCTCGAGGACGCGGCGCGACGCCCCGGCGGCCTGCGCGCGGGCCCCAGCCTGGCGACGCTGCGCCTCGGCCCGCACACCCCGTTGCGGCTGGTCGACGCCCTCGTCACCGGCGTGCACGAGCCCGGCACCTCGCACCACGAGCTGCTGCGCGCCTTCGCTGGGGATCCCCTGCTGGCGCGGATCGACGCCGCGCTCGAGCGGCGCGGCTATCGCGGTCACGAGTTCGGCGACTCGCTGCTGCTGGTGCGGCAGCGACCGGCAGTGCCGCAGCCGGCGGTGCCGCTGCGGCCAACCGGCTGAGGCGAGAGGTCAGTCGCGCAGTACGCGCACGGGGTCGACGTGGGCGGCGCGGCGGGCCGGCAGCAGCGAGGCGAGAGCGACCGCTGCCACTACCAGCGCCACCACCGCCAGGAAGGTCACAGGATCGAGCGGCGCGATGCCGAAGAGGAGGCTGCGCAGGGTGCGCGAGGCGACGCCGGCGGCGAGCACGCCCAGGCCGGCCCCGGCGGCGGCCAGACGCAGGCCCTGGCGCATCGTTGCCCGCAGCAGCTCCACCGGCCGCGCGCCGAGCGCCAGGCGGATGCTCATCTCACGGCGGCGCTCACCCACCAGGTAGGCCATCACCGAGTAGGCGCCGATCGACGCCAGCGCCAGAGCCAGCGCGGCGAAGGTGGCGAGAA
The DNA here is from genome assembly GCA_036001185.1 of Thermoanaerobaculia bacterium. Taxonomy (GTDB): domain Bacteria; phylum Acidobacteriota; class Thermoanaerobaculia; order Multivoradales; family JAIOJS01; genus DASYQD01. The sequence goes on along the minus strand of DASYUP010000260.1, from coordinate 14,767 downwards.
CGAGCGCGTTCCAGCGCCGCGCCGCCAGGGTCGCCGCCTGCATCTCCTCCATGCTGCGTACGGCGGTGAGCGGCATCGACGGCGCCAGCGACCAGACAGCCCGCTCGAGAGCCGGCAGCAGAGGGCGCGGGGCGCCGGCGGTGCGCACCACGACGCTCACCCACGGCCAGGGGTCCTGGGCCTGCGGCAGGTAGTACTCGGGCTCGGCAGAGACGTCGAGCCCGAACTGGCGGGTGTCCCCGGCGACGCCGACGATCTGTCGCGGCACCACCTCGCCGCGGCCGGGGAGGAACCACTGGCCCACGGCGTCGCCGCCCGGGAAGTAGCGGCGCGCGAAGGCCTCGTTGACCATCGCCACCGGCGCGGCACCGCGGCCGTCGCTGGGGGCGAACTCGCGGCCACGCAGCGGCACGCGCAAGGTGCGGAAGTAACCGGGCGAGATGGCGCGATCCTGGGCCGAACGCCGGGGCCCGGCACCTTCCACCTCGCCGCGCAGCCGGAACGACGAGCTGTGGTCCTCCCCGGAGAGCGGCAGCCGCGAGGCGAAGGCCACGTCGACCACGCCGGGGACCGCGGCGAGCCGCTCCTGCAGCCGCTGGTAGAAGGCGACGACGAACGCGCTGTCGTCTTCGCGTGCCGGCGGCAGGCCGACGTGGAAGGTCAGCACATGCTCGGTGACCAGACCGGGCGCCACGGCGGCGAGGCCCGCCAGGGTGCGCAGGAGCAGCCCGGCGACGACCAGCAACGTCACCGCGATGCCCGTCTGCGCGACCACCAGCGCCCCGCGCAGCCGCGTGCGCGACACGCCGGCGCTCCGGGTGCGGCCACCCGCCTCGAGCACTCCATGGACTCGCGGCGACCGCGCGTGCAGCGCCGGCAACAGGCCGACGAGGAGCCCGGTGCCGACGGCGAGCGCGGCGGTGTAGAGCAGCGAGCGCGCGTCCAGCGACACCTCGTCGAGGCGCGGGAAGCGATCGGCGGCGAACGCGCGGAAGAGGCGCAGACCACCGGCGGCGAGGGCCAGGCCGAGCGCCGCGCCGAGCATGGCCAGCGTCAGGCTCTCGGCCAGCAGGAGCCGAACCAGGCGGCCGCCACTGGCACCGAGGGCGGTGCGCACCGCGATCTCGCCCTCGCGACGCATGGCCCGGTGCAGCATCAGGTTGGCGATGTTGGCGCAGGCGAGGAGGAGCACCGCGGCAACGGCCGCGGCGAGCAGGGTGAGCGCCGGCCGCGCGTCGGCGACGATCCACTCGCGCAGCGGGAAGAGACGCACGCCGAAGCCGCGGTAGCTCTCCGGCAGGCGCTCGCCCAGCGCGTGCTCGCGCGCCAGCAGCTCCGCCGTCGCCGCGGCGATCGTCACGCCGGGACGCAGGCGGGCGATGGCGCTCAGGTGACGGGCGCTGCGACGATCGTACTCGGGATCGACCCCGGTGCTGACCCAGAACTGCGCGTCTTTGGGATAGGCGAAGCCGGGTGGCAGGATGCCGACGACGGTGAAGGGCTGCCCGCTGAGGACGAGGTTTCGCCCGAGCACCGCGGCGTCGCCACCGAAGCGCCGGCGCCAGAATGCATCGCCGAGCAGGATCGCCCGCGGCCCTCCCGGCCGCTGCTCGGCGGGGAGGAGCTCGCGCCCGTGCGCCGGCGCCACCCCGAGCACGCGGAAGAAATCGCCCGACACCGCCGCCCCGGTGAGCTGCTCGGGCCGGCCCTCGCCGCCGAGGTCGACGCTCCACGGCCCGAACAGCGCGACCACGGCGAGGGAGCGCACGCTGCCCCGCCATTCGTCGAGCGTCGGATGGGCGATGCTGCGCAGCTCGTCGGGGCCCGCCGGCGCGGTCTCCCAGATGCGCACCAGGCGCTCCGGGTGTGGATAGGGAAGCGGCCGCACGAGCACTCCCTGCACGACGCTGAAGGCGAGGGTGTTGGCGCCGATGGCCACCGCCAGGGTGAGGGCGACGACGATGGCGGAGCCGGGTGCGCGCCCGAGGGAGCGAGCGGCGGCGCGGAAGTCCTGCAGCCAAGTGTTCACGGCGGAGGGAGACGGGAGCAGGTTGTGTGCCGCCGCGGGCGAGCGCCGCTAAACGCCAGCGGGACGAGTCACTTGCGCGGCGGAGCCACGCACACTACCGAATCGCCGTTCGTCCGCTGCCGGGACCGCGTGGCCGGAAGTGGACGCCGCCGTCGCGACCCGGTCGCCTGACCGGCCCCCTCAGGGCATCTCGACGGCGCCCGGCGTGCAATCCTGCGACGGCCGCGGCTGGCCGCGCTGGTCGGTGGCGGGGCAGTTGTCCGCGGCGCCGTTCAGCGCCTGGACCGTCGGCAGGATGGTCGGCGTCGGCCCGCCGTTGTCCTGCAGCGGGCCGAGCCCCGGAGACTGGAAGGTGACGCTGGCGCAAGCCAGCTCCGACTGGCCGCCGGCGTTGTGGTCGGGCCACTGGAAGCTGCCGATGCCGCTGTGGGACTGGTTGCAGCTGGTGTTCTCCCAGATGAACACCTTGGCGTTGTCGGCGATGACGCTGTTGCTCACGTCGAGCCCGCTGCCCCCCGCGAGCGCGCTGGCGAACGAAGCGGAGCCTTCGTTCGAGTTGCGGGCGATGGTGACGTGGCGCAGCGCGCCGGTGATGCCGTCGGCCACCGCCAGGCCGGCGCCGAGGCCGGTGCGGGCGTGGTTGCCGGCCACGGTGTCGTTGGTCATCGCCAGCGTCTGCGTGCCGGGGTTGGTGACCACCCACAGGCCGCCGACGTTGTTGGCGACGTTGTTGGCGATTGTCGTGTCGGTGATGGTGAGCTGCAGGCCCTGCAGGTAGAGCCCGCCCGCCCCGCTGCCGCTGACGTTGGGGATCTCGTTGCCAGCCACCGTGCTGCGGTCGATGGTCATCGGTCCGACGCCGTCGTTGGAGACGCGGAAGACGCCGCCGCCGAGGGCATTGGCGTCGTTGTCGAGAATACGGGTGCCGCAGATCGACACCGTCTGGCTGACGCCGTCCATGTAGATGCCGCCGCCGTTGCCGCCGTTGCCGGGATTGCCGCTGTTGCCGGTGGCGGCGTTGGCGACCAGCAGGCTATTCACCACCACGAGGTCGTTGTGCAGGTTGCCGAGGGCGCCGCCGCTGCTGCAGCGATTGCCGGTGAAGGTGGTGCCCACCACCGTCGTGGTGCCCTGCAGCAGCGAGTAGATGGCACCCCCCGCCACGTCCTGACCCACCGGCGGACCGACGTTGCCGGCAAAGAGGCAGTCGATGACCTGCAGGTTGGCGCCCTGGTCGCGGAAGATCGCCGCCCCGCCGTTGCTGACCCCGCTGCCGGAGAGGCTGAAGGTCGAGCCGTTGAGGAAGACGAGGCGCTGCACGGTGAGCGTCGGGCGCGGGGTGGTGCCGAACGGTGGGCGCGCCACCAGGATGCGGGTGGCGCCGCCGCCGCTGAGCGCCACCCGCCCGCCGCCGTCGATCACCAGGTTGCCGATGATGATCTTCTGCGCGGTCAGGGTGATGATGCGCGGGCGCGTCCCGCAGTTGAAGCGAATCATCCCGTTGTTGCTCGCCAACGCGGCGTTGAGCGCCGCCTCGGTGCAGCTCCCCGGCGTGCCGTTGCCGACCACCGTGGCGCCGCTGGTGTCGACCAGCGTGATGGGCCGCGTGCAGACCTCCGGCGGCGCCGGCGACGGCGAGGCGCCGGACCACTCCCAGAAGGAGGCGGCCTCGAAGCCGTCGGCGAAGATCAGCGCCCCCTGGGCGCACAGCGCGGTCGGCGAGAGGGCCGCCAGCGCGAGCGCCAGCAGCAGCGAGTGGGGTGCGGATTGCAGGGTGGGCCGCCCCATGGGTTCCCGCAGCGTACACCGCCGGCCACCGGCGGCACTGCGATCTCCGTCACTGGTCAAGAGCCCAGGATCGCCTCGAGCTCGCGCACGCCGCGCCGGATCTCGCGCCGGTCGACGGCGGCAAACCCGAGGTGCAGCCCGTCGCGGGCCAGCGGCCGTCGGGCGTAGCGGGCGAGCGGCGTCACCTCCACCTGGCGCGCCGCCGCCTGCCGCGCCACGGCCTCGCCGTCGACGCCGGCCGGCAACCAGGCGGCCGTCTGCAGGCCGGCTTCCACCGGCGAGATATCGAGCCGTCCGGCGAGGCGCTCGCGCGCGCTGTCGAGCAACACTCCGAGGCGCTCGGCGTAGACCTCGCGCATCCGCCGCAGGTGGCGGCCGAAGTGCCCCTCGCCAATGAAGTCGCAGAGCACCGCCTGCTCGACCAGCGGCCCGTGGCGGGTGGCCGCCGACTTGGCGGCCGCGAACCGCTCGACGAGGTCGGCGGGAACCACCAGGTATCCCAGCCGCAGCGAGGGGAAGAGTACCTTGCTGAAGCTGCCGGCAAAGAGCACGACGCCGTGGCGATCGAGCCCCTGCAGCGCCGGGATCGGCCGTCCCGAGTAGCGGTACTCGCCGTCGTAGTCGTCCTCGAAGACGAGCGCGCCGGCGTCGCGGGCCCAGTCGAGCATCGCCAGCCGCCGCGCCAGGCTCATGGCCGTGCCGAGGGGGAACTGGTGCGCCGGCGTGACGTAGACCAGGCGGGCGCCCCGCAGGCTGGCCGCGCGCAGCACCGCTCCCTGGTCGTCGACCGGCAGCGCGGCGACGCGGGCTCCCGCCGCCTCGAAGGCGGCCGTGGCGCCGATGTAGCCCGGGTCCTCCATGGCGACGCGGGCGCCAGGGTCGAGCAGCAGCCGCGCCACCAGGTCGAGCGCCTCCTGCGTGCCCGAGACGATGGCCACCTGCTCGGCGGTGCAGCGGACGCCGCGCGAGGCGCCGAGGTAGTCGGCCACCGCCTCGCGCAGCGGTCCGTAGCCCAGCGGCTCGCTGCCCGACAACAGGCCGAGCGTGGCCCGCCGCCAGCGACGGGCCACGAGCTGACTCCAGAGGGCGACGGGGAAGAGGTCGAGCGCCGGCAGGTTGGCGCGGAAAGCGCGGGTGGGACGGGCCTCGACACCGGGCAGCAACTGCACCCGCCGGCCGTAGCCGGCGAGGGCCCGGCGCGGCGGATGCGGCGGGCGCGGGGGTTCCACAGTGCGGCGCAGGGGCAAGAGCTCCTCGGGCAGCGTCGGGCTGACGTAGGTGCCCGACCCCACACTGCCGGCGACGTAGCCCTCAGCGGCCAGCTGCTCGAAAGCGTTGACGATGGTGCCGCGCGAGAGCCCGTACTGGCGCGCCAGGTCGCGGCTGCCAGGCAGCCGCGCTCCCGGGCGCAGGCGGCCGGTGAGGATCTCTCCCCGCAGGGCCTCGTAGAGCCAGCGATAGGCGGGCACCGCGGGGTTCCGCACGGGCAGCACGCGGGGCAGGGAGCCTGTTCGCTTGGCCATGGCGAGAGTGGTCCACTCCAAGTGGTCCAGTCAGATTACGGTAAATGGACCTTCTGAGGAGGTCAACTACGCCCTACTCTGGGGCCCTGAAAGAGGAGGACCCTATGCGACCACGTCTCGACTATGCCAGGGCCGCCGCCGGCGTCTACGACGCCATGGACGCACTCGACCGCTATATCGGGAGCTGCGGGCTGGAAGAGTCCCTGCTGCACCTCGTCCGGCTGCGCGCCTCACAGCTCAACGGCTGCGCCTACTGCCTCGACATGCATTGGAAGGACCTGCGGGCGCTGGGTGAGGGGGAGCAGCGGCTCTACTCGCTCGACGCCTGGGCCGAGTGCCCCTACTACTCCCACCGCGAGCGCGCCGCCCTGCTGTGGACGGAGGCGGTCACCCGCGTCGCCGACGGCCACGTGCCGGACGCCGTGCACGAGCAGGTGCGCCCGCACTTCAGCGACAAGGAGCTGTGCGACCTGACGCTCGCCGTCGCCGCCATCAACGCCTGGAATCGGCTGTCGATCGCCGCCCGCCTCGTCCCCGGCAAGTACCAGCCGGCGGCGGTGACGGCGTGAGCGCGGCGGCCCTGCTGTCGCCGGCGGCCGCGGTGGCGGGGCGCGGCGCGGCCGTCGAGCGCGCCCCCTTCGCCACCGGGCGCGCCGGCGGCCCGCTCCGCGACGGCTTCCTGCTGGTGGCACCCGGCCTCATCTGGAGCGCCTCGTTCCTCTTCATCGCTGAGGCGCTGCAGGCGATCGGCCCCTATGGCCTGACCTTCGCGCGCATCCTCGTCGGCTTCGGGCTCCTGGGGCTGCTGCCGGCGGCGCGCCGGCCGGTGGCGCGCACCGACTGGGCGCGCGTGGCGCTGCTGGGGGTGATCTGGCTGGCCTTTCCGCTCACCATGTTCCCCCTGGCGGAGCAGCGCGTCTCCTCGGCGCTCACCGGCATGCTCAACGGGGCGAACCCGCTGTTCACTGCCGTCGTCGCCGCCGCCATGACGCGGCGGCTGCCGTCGCGCCGCGTCGGTGCCGGTCTGGCCGTCGGTCTGCTGGGTGTGGCGCTCGTCGCTCTCCCCAGTCTTGACGAGGGGCGTAGCAGCGTCACCGGCGTGCTGCTGATCCTCGCCGCGCTCACCGGCTACGGCTTCGCCATCAACGTCACGCAGCCGTTGCAGCAGCGGTACGGTGCCCTGCCGGTGCTCTGGCGAGCCCAGGCGGTGGCCCTCGTGCTGACGGCGCCCCTTGGCCTGCCGGAGCTGGTGGCCGCCCGCTGGACGGCGCCGGCGCTGCTCTCGCTGCTCCTCCTGGGAGCGCTGGGCACTGGCGTCGCCTACGTCCTTCTCGCCATCGCCGCCGGTCGGCTGGGAACCACGCGCGCCTCGGCGACCACCTTCCTCATCCCGCCGGTGGCGCTGCTGCTCGGGGTCGCCGTGCGCGGCGAGCAGGTGGCGCTGCTGTCGGTGGTGGGCGGGGCGGTCTGCGTCGCCGGTGCGTGGGTGATGCGCCGGGCTCAGACGTTGGCGCCGCGGAGCGCGCTACCGGCGGTGGGCTTCCCAGACCATCCGCCCGGGCCCTCTAACACATTACACAATGCGTCGTAAGTTGCTATCCTCCCAGCTCCAACCAGCACAACTCGGCATCCCTGGGTGCTCGAACACCAGGGCTCCGCTCGTGGGGGCGCCAAGAAAGGAGCGGGGTTTGTACAAAAGGGGAGTGGCGGGATGGGTGGCCTCGTCGCTGATCTGGGCGGCACTTCCTGGGGCCGCGGCACCGCAGAAGGAGTACAACGAGATGACGCTGGAGGAGCTCCTCCAGCTCGACGTCACCAGCGTCTCGAAGACCGAGGAACGCCGCTTCGACGACGTCTCTCCGTTCGATGCCGACGCGCACAACGGCAACCTGCTGACCCGCTGGTCCCGCCAGACCGGCCGCGGCCGCGTCTCGGCGCAGCTCTACTACGACCACTCGGAGCGCAACGAAAAGGTGGGCGGCGAGCACCGCAACACGGTCGATCTCGAGCTGCAGCAGGATCTGTCCCTCGCCGGCCGCCACGACGTCAGCCTGGGGCTGGGGGCGCGGAGCATCCGCAATCAGTTCTTCCCCGTCTTCGCGGTCAACTGGGACCCGGTGCGGCACAACGACGAGCTCTATGTGCTCTTCGCGCAGGATCGCATCCGCTTCCGCGGCGGCAAGACCCAGCTCTTCGTGGGCTCGAAGCTCGAGTACACCGACCGTGGTGGCTACGAGGCGCAGCCCTCCATCCGCTTGACGCAAAAGACGGGTGAGCGGCAGGTGCTGTGGGCCGCGGTTTCACGCGCCGTCCGTACCCCCAGCCGGGTCAACTACGACCTGCGCTCGATCGCGGCGGTACTGCCGACCCCGGGGCTGCCCACCTTCGTCGTCGCCAGCGGCAACCACAACATCGACTCGGAGAAGCTCATCGCCGCCGAGCTCGGCTACCGGTTCCAGCCGACGCGTTCGTCGCTGGTCGACGTCGCGCTGTTCCACCATGACTACAAGGACCTGATCCAGAACGCCTCGGCCGGCCCACCCTTCCCCGTCTTCTCGCCCCCGCCAGCACACGTCGTGGTACCGCTCGTCGCGGTGAACCAGGCGACGGCGGAGAGCTATGGCGTCGAGATCGCGACCGACGTCGATGTCACCAGCAGCTGGCGCATCGCCGCCAACTATTCCTACCTTCACCTGCGCACGGGAAACACCAAAGACAACGGCATCTTGACCTTGCCACTCAACAACCCTCAGCAGCAAGTGAAGGTGCTCTCCAGGCACGACCTGCCTGGGAATGTCGAGCTCTCGACGTCGGGCTCTAATGGGTGGACCAGCGGCCGCTAGCGGGCCTCGACGACCACCTGCGCGCGGACCTGCGGCTGGGCTGGCGGCCGAGCCCGGCCTGGGAGGTGGCTCTGGGCGTGCGCGACCTCGAGGACGAGCAACACCGCGAGTTCGGCAGTGACACCTTCTTCGCCGCAACGGAGATTCAGCGCTCGGTGTACGGGACGGTAGCCTTCCACTTCTAGCGATGACTCAGACCTGCTCTCGGCGGCCTCACGGCCGCCGAGAGCAAGTTGAGCTGTCGTCTCACCCCCAGAGATCGGCTTCCGGGGCTGACTCGGGAGCTAGCTCCCGCAGCAGACGAGACCCTTGACCTGCTCGGCGGCCGTCGTCAGCACCGCCGCCTGCGCCGGTGTGAGCTGATTGCCGGCGAGCGTCTGCACCTTGTTGATGAAAGCAGTGACCTGCCGGCAAGCCGCCGCCAGGTTGCCGCGCGCCACGCTGTCGCGGACGAGCTCGATGCCGGTGACGAGGCCGCTCTCGAGCCAGGGCGCGAGGTGCTGGCTGTGCACGAGGGCGACCATGTCGTCGAGCTGGTCCACCGCCCGTTTCACCACCACCGTCGCGGGCACGCTCGTTGCGCCGCTGGTGCTGACGGCTTCGACCTGGTACTCGTAGGCATGGTCTGGTGCCACCACTTGGGGATCCGTCAGCGCCGCCTCGCCCGTCGTGCCGAGCAGAACGAGATCGCCTCCGTCGATCCGGCGTGACAGTCGATAGGAGGATTCGCCCGGCGGACCGACGAGTGTCCAACTCAAGGTCGCCACGCAACGAGCCACGCGTGCCCGGATCTCTCGCGGCGGTGGCGGCGGGATCGAGGCCAGCGCGTCGCGGTCGATCTCCTCGACCAACGACGTGGAGGGAGCTGGCGCGATCTCGATGCCAGCGCCGATGATCCCCTGCGCGAAATCGAGGTGATCCCAGTCACTGATGGCCTCGAGCGTGCTCACCGAGGGGCCGTCCTCGGTGTTGATGTTCTCTCGTACACTGGGCTCGATTCTGGGCAGGATCCGCGGGTCGATGCGCGGATCGATCCCGTTGCAATTCCAGTTGATCGGGCCCATGACGTCCCACGTGACTGCGGGAGTGTTGAGCCACAGCGCATCGCAGGGTGCCGACCGCCACTTGGTCCCGTAGTTGAAAGGTATGAACGTTCCCGTGGTCAAGAGCCCGAGGCCTTCGTTGAGGTCGGCCTCGTCGAGCGGAACCATGTCGAAGCGCGAGTAGTCGAGAAAGCCCGCGAGAGTGTCGTGAATGAGCCCGTGGAGCTGGAACGAGTAGTTCATTACGCTCAGATAGTCCGGCTTCCAATTCTCCCGGCAGCCGTGGCAAGGATTCACCGGCCCTCCGTGGCCGAGCCCGAGCTGGTGCCCCAACTCGTGCATGAGGGTGGCGGACTGCTCGGTGAACGTGCCCCCGAACGGAAGGTCTCCGAGACTGACGACGGAGTCCGTACCGTCATGGCGCGTGAGACCCGATGTATACCCGCCGCTAGAGCTGCGCGCCGCATTGTGGGCGAAGATCACGTAGTGGTGGGCTCGCCATAGGTTTTCGGGAAAGCGGGCCCGCTTGAGCGTGTCGAAATCGCCCCAGTCGTACTCGGGACCATTGGGTCCAAGAGTCGTGAGTCCCAGGTTCGGGTCGAGCGGTATCGCCGAGCTCCCGAGGGTGACGTGCAGGTTGACGCCATCCAGACCGTCGGGGTTGTGAACCAGCGAGTTGGGCGCCCGCGCGAAGGCCCCCACCACCTGGTCGATGACGAACCACTGGTTGGGTTCGTGCGTCTCCATGAAGTCGACCTGGAGGTAGATGTCCTTGTGGTCGGGGTTGGCCCCGGGGAGGAAGTAGCGCGTGCCATTGTGCACGTAGCCATGCAGCTCCCAGTCGTCGGGAAGCCCGTCGCCGTCGGTATCCACCTTGACGTTGATGACGGCGGAGCACTGAGCCGCGAGACCTGTCGCCGGCTGGCTGAAGACGAAAACGACGACGTGGAGACCTGCCTGCGACGCGTTGGGTGTCCAGCCGAATGTGCTGCCGGTGTCGGACCCACTGGTGTCGCGCGGGAGTGTCGGGTTCATACTCGCGCCCGGTGGCAAGTCCAGCACCTCCAAGTGGCCCTCGGAGGGCGACTGGTGGAGAACGCCGCGCACGCTGAACTCGAGGTGTTTTCCCGCCACCCAATCGAACACGCTCCCACAGGGAAGAAGACCCGGTGTCTGATCGAAGTCGGGCGGAAGATCACCGCCGCCAACCAGATTGAGAAGGAAGTCCGCGGCGGACTGTGTCATCACCGCCCCAGTCGCGGGATCGCGATCCTCGAGCACGGCCTGGACCGAATAGAGGCCGTTCGGGATGCCAGTGGTGTCCCACTGCAACAGGTTCCCGGCGAACGTGATGCCAGGAGGGGGCGTGAGGCCACCGCTCTCCTCGGGCCGCGCCAGCCGCCAGTGCTTGTCGCCGACGGCTACCTCGCCATTGAGAAAAACATAGGGGAGCCCGATCGGCACGATCGGAAGCCCGGCGATGACTGGCGACCCAGGAAGGTCGAAGTTGACCGTGGTCAGGATCCTGTACCCGCCTTCGGGGGCGTTTCGCGATTCGCGGATCCGGCAGCAGGTATCCACCTGTGCCGTCCATGGCCCCGGGCCCGGATAGGTATGGAGCATGGGCAGGCCCGGGTCGCTGGGATCGGGGATCGCTCGCCCAAGCAACCAATTGCCGTCGACGTTGTAACCGATCACGACGTAGTCCAACCGGCCCGTGCGCGTGCCATCGCCGAAGTCCAGCGCCGGGTCGATGCCGATGAACTCATTGAAGACGTCGCCGGTGACGGGATGACCATCCGCGCCCGAGCCCTGATAGCCATCACGACGAAAGGCGTTGATGAGCGTGAACTCGGCAGTTGTCGAGGAGATGTCCGGTCGCGCCTTCCAGTGCAAATGCCCGTAGCGGAAGTGGGTGGCCGAAGCGGGCGCGCCGAGCCCGGCCAGCACCAGCATGGCCAACACGATCGTCTGCAGCGTCCTGCGCATGAGCTCACCTCCTGAAGAGAGCCGGGGCGGGTTGATGCGGCCGGCGCCCGCACCACTCTCGAGGGTGCTTCGCTTCCCCTGGCCTGGCGTCGGTCGGGAGGGAAGTACCCGCTGGCGGCGGAACGTGACGCGGCCGCCGCGCGGACCGCTACGGCGGCGCCGAAGCCGGCGCCGGCATCCGCCCGCCACTGCGCCGCGCGCTCACCCGGTCGAGGAGCTCTCGCGCCACCGCCTCGAGGTCTCCCCGCAGCGCGATCACGCGCTGCAGCTCGCGCTCCGCGGTCGCGGCGTCACCGCGCTGGAGGTGGGCCTTGGCGAGGTAGAAGCGGGCCTCTTCGAGATAGGGCGTGTCGCCCGCGATGACGACCTTCTCGAGCCGCGTGACGCCATCGTCGGGGCGACCGGCCAGCAGGGCGCTCACACCGGCATAGAAGAGGATCTGCGGATCGCCGGGTGCGCGCCGCAGCACGGCGTCGAGGGCCGCCGCCGCAGCGGCGAAGTCCCCTGCCGTGTAGCGGCCCATCGCTGCTGCGAAGCCGGAATCACGACCGGCACCCCGCAGCGAAGATGGCTCGTAGCGCGGCGCTGAGATCGCCGCCAGGTCGCTATAGTCGACCACCGGGACCACCGGCGCGGTCGGGCCCGTCGGCTGCGGCGGCCGCGCCGCTGGCCCGCTCGCCGGCGGCCGCGGACCGGTGGCATGCCCGCCATCTGGCTTCTGCTGCAGGACGATCAGCAGCACGCTCGCTGCCGCCAGGCCGCCGAGCAGCGCCGCGGTTCGCCACGTGGGAGCCCGCCTCGCCGTGCGCGGCCGCCCCGCCGGCGCCAGCACACCGGCCACTGCTTGCAAGGTCTCCACCCGCTCGAGACAAGCCGGGCACTCGAAGTAGTGGTCTTCGAGGGCGCGCCTGTCGCGCTCGCTCAGCTCGCCGCGAACGTACCGTTCGAGCATTTCGTCGGGAAAGCGCTCCTGGCAGCTCAACCCTGCCGCCTCTCTAGAGAGTCCTTGCCGGGGCGCAAACGTGTCCGCTCGCGCACGTACTCGACGACCTTCTTCAGCGCCCGCGACTTGCGAGTACGCACGACGTCGCCGCTGACCCCGAGCTGGCGCGCGATCTGGGCGGGAGAGAAGTCCTGCCGCCAGGTCAGCTCGAGGACGACGCGCTCCCGCTCGTCGAGCTCGGCGAGAGCGGCCGCCACCAGCTCTCGCCGCTCCGCCGCCTCGAGCAGGGCGTCCGGGGCGAGGCCGGGTGCAGGCACCTCCGCCGTCCCCTCCAGCGGCTGCAGCGCTCGCCCACGCGAGCGCAGGTGCTTGAAGACCAGGTTGCGCGCGGTGCAGGCGACGAAGGCGGCGAGTCGCTCGGGCTCGCGCAGTCGGCCTTGGCGCAGGGCGAGCAGAGTGCCGAGGAGGACCTCCTGCGTGAGGTCACGCGCCGCCTCGCTATCGCGAGTGCGGGCAATCAACAGCGCCAGCACCGGCCGCTGGAAGCAAGCGACGAGGTCCTCCTCCGCCCCCGCCTCGCCGCGGCGGACGCGCTCGGCGAGCAGGGCCTGCTGCTCCGCCGTCAGCGACCACGCCGACGACGGCGGCGGCGGAGCCTTCGGAAGACTCATACGTCCTAGCGCCAGCCGCCCACCGCGACGATGCCGGCCCAGTGGAAGGGGTGATCGCGCCCCGCGGCTCGGGCGGCGGCGAGGGCAGACAACGTGGCCCGACGGACCGCCTCCATGGTGGTCGCGCCGTGCTCGAGCCGCTCGGCATAGAGACGTTGCATGAACGACCGGGTCGACGCGTCCGCCAGGGGCCACAGGCTGGCGATGACGGTCTGCGCCCCGGCCACCTGAAAGGCGCGGCGCAGGCCGAAGACGCCCTCGTTCTGTTCCACGTCCCCGATTCCCGACTCACAGGCGGACAACACGACCCAGCCGACGCCACGCAGGTTCAGGCCGGCCACCTCCTCCGCCGTGAGCACGCCGTCGTCGGCGCCCGTGGCACCTTCCCGCCGGTTCGCGCCCGCCAGCACCAGGGCGGAGCGGAGCAGGGCGCTGGCGGCGCGGCCGCTGCCGGTCGTCGCTTCGTCGTCGGCACAGGCGCGGAGGAACACGCCGTGGGTAGCCAGGTGGAGGCCGGCGCGGCCGGGGGCATAACGTTTGAACGCCGCCTCGCTCGCCGCCGCCCCCCGCAGCGAGACGACCTCGCCGCTGTCGCCGCGCCGGCGCCAGGCGTCGCCCACCGCGCGCACCTCGAGGTCGGCACCCGGCAGCGGCCGAAAGACCAGGCTGCCCCAACGTGCGCAGCCTGCACCGTCCTCGAGCGCGGGCGCGCCCCGCGTCGCGACGGCCTCGCCCGCCGGCGGCGCCGGCGGCAGCCCGTCGAAGTCCGGGGCGCCCATGACCAGCAGTCCGCGGCCGCCCGGAGCGTCGGGCGGCGTCACCAGATCGCGCTCCGTCGAGAGCAGGTGGAGTTGCGGGTCCGTTTCCACGAGGAAGCGGTCGTCGCCGGTCGGCAGTGCCGCCCACGACACCCGGTGAAGCGCGCCGTCCGCCGTGAGGAACACCCGCTGAGCGCGGTGAAGGTGGACGGCGACCGGGTCCCAGACGCGGCGCCGGAGCTCGGCGGCGACCTCCCGGTATTCGCGCAAGCTGCGCCGCCTCCCGTGGCCTCCGCTCTCGGCCTCCTTCTGGATCAGCGCGCGCCAGCGGTCCACCAGGGACTCGATCTCCTGCGCGGTGGCGAGCGGCACCGCCGTCACGTCGCCGCCGGCGCCGAGCACGAAGGCCAGATAGGCGGGGACTGCTCGCCCTCCGGTCGCCAGGGGCTGCCGCTCGTAGCGGACGAACGAGATCAGGGAGGAGTCCTCCGGCAGGGCCCGCTGTACCTCGTCCAGTCCCAGACGGCTGCGCTCCCACTCGCGCCGAAAGCTCGAGCTCACCTGGGCCAGCGCCTGCTCCGTTTGCTCCTTCTGCCGCCGCGCGGAATCGAGGGCCTCTCTCTCCTCGGGGCTGGGTACGTCTCTCAGGGAGAGCCAGGCCCAGCGCGCGCGGGTGGACTCGAGCTCGCCCAGGAGCCGGGCTGCCTCGGGATCATCGCTCGCCAGGAGGCTCTGCTGGCGCGCCGCCATCTCATCGAGCACGAGACAGCGGGAGCGGACGACGGCATCGAAGATCTCGCGCCTTCGCCGCAGCGCCTCCGGTCGACCCGCGGCGATGAGCGTCAGCGCCCAATCGAGGCCCGAGGTACGCGCCAGCGCGTAGGCGAGGACCCGTCTTTCGGCCAGGCCGCGAGCGGTGTCTCGCAGGTGCTCACGGGTCACCGCCTCGGCCCGCAGCGCCGCGTCGAGCGCCGCGCCGGTGGTCGTCTCGTCCCGGGCCAGGATCGCGGCGAGATGCTCGAGACTGTCCGCCACGGTCGGATGGGTGGGGCCCAGCGCCTGCTCCCGAATTGCCAGTGCTCGCTCGTATTGCCGGCGCGCTGCGGCTGCGTCACCGCCGCGCAGGTCGACCTCGCCCAGCAGGTCGTGAATCGAGGCAGTCTGGGCATGCTCAGTCCCC
>DASYUP010000259.1:0-2444 GCA_036001185.1 Thermoanaerobaculia bacterium | reverse complement strand
TCGCCGAGCTCGCCGGCCCGCTGCGCGAGTTGCAGCCCGACCAGGTGCAGCTGGCGCGGGTCCACCTCGCCTTCCGCCTGCCCCCCTACGGCGACGACGATTGGTACGCCGCCGACCTCCTCGCCACCGTGCTCGCCGGCGGCCGCTCGAGCCCCCTCTATCGCGACCTCGTCTACGAGCGGCAGCTGGCGCAGGATGTCGGCGCCTTCGCGCTGCCCACCGAGCTGGCGGGCAGCTTCGGCCTCATCGCCACCGCCCGCCCCGAGGTCGACCCCGAGCGGCTGGAGGAGGCCCTGCGCCAGCACCTGCGAGCGGCGGCGGCAGAGCCGCCCGCCGAGGTCGAGCTCGAGCGGGCCCGCAACCGCTTGCTCACCCAGCACTGCGAGGGGCTGCAGCAGCTCGACCAGCGTGCCGACCAGCTGTCGCAGCTCGCCACCTTCTTCGGCGACGCCACCCTGCTGCAACGGGAGCTCGAGCGCTACCGCACCCTCGGTGGCGACGACCTGCGCCGCTGCGCTGCGCGCTGGCTCGCCGACGAGCGCTCGGTGGCCCTGACGGTGGTGCCGGCCGGCGAGCCGGCCACGGAGCCCTCTGGAGGAAACCCGTGAGCGGCCCGGCGGCGGGGCTGCTCGACCGTTCCCAGCCGCCGCCGGCGGCGCCGCCGCTGCCCTTCCACTTCCCCGCCTTCCTCCACCACCCGCTGTTGCCCGGTCTCGACCTCTACGCCGCCCGCGTGCCGCGTGCACCGATGGTGTCGATCGAGCTGATCTGCCCGCGCGGCGGGGTCGCCGACCCGCCGGGCCGGCGCGGCATCGCCTCGCTCACCGCTGACCTGCTCGACGAGGGGAGCGAGCGGCGCAGCGGCCCCGAGCTGGCCGCTTGCGTGGAGCGGCTCGGCGGCTCGCTCGCCGCCAGCGCCGACTGGGACGCCTCCTACATCGCCTGCACCCTGCTCTCCGAGCATCTGCAGCAGGCCCTCGAGCTACTCGCCGAGGTTGCCCTCACCCCCAGCCTTCCCGAGCGCGAGGTGGAGCGGCTGCGCAAGCGCCGTCTCGCCGAGCTGCTGCGTCGCCGCAGCTCGCCGGCGGCGCTCGCCGAGGAGCGCTTTGCCCGCGCGCTGTATGGCGCCGGTCCCTACGGCTACCCACTGATCGGCAGCGAGGAGGACCTGCAACGGCTCGATCGCGAAGCTGCGGAGAGCTTCTACCGCATGGCCCTGCGGCGGGGGGGTGCCACCCTCATCGCCGCCGGCGACCTCGAGCCCGAGGCCCTGGCTGCTGCCGCCGACTCGCTGCTTGCCGCCTGGCCCGCGGAGCCCGCTCCCCCGCCACCGCCGGTGACGCCGCTGGCGGTGAGCGCCATCGCCGTGCACGTCGTCGACCGGCCGCAGGCGGCGCAGACCGAGCTGCGGCTCGGCCACCCCGGGCCGCCGCGCAACCACCCCGACCGCGTGCCGCTGTCGGTGATGAACTCCTTGCTGGGCGGCAAGTTCATCAGCCGCATCAACCTCAACCTGCGCGAGCGCCACGGCTACACCTACGGCGCCCACAGCTCGTTCGCCAACCGCTCGGGACCTGGTCCGTTCCAGGTGTCGGCGGCGGTCGCCACCGAGTCCACCGGCGCCGCGGCGCGCGAAGTGATCGGCGAGCTGCGCCGGCTGCAGGAGGAGGCGCCGTCAGCCGCCGAGCTCGAGGACGCGGTGCGCTACCTGGAGGGCGTCTTCCCGTACACCCTGCAGACCGTCGAAAGCGTCGCCCAGCGCCTCTCCCAGCTCGCCGTCTTCGGCCTCGCCGACGACTACTTCGACCGCTACTTCGTCGACCTCCGCGAGGTTCGGCCGGCGGACATCAGCGAGATGGCGCGCCGCCACCTGCGTCCCGATGCCTGTGCGGTGGTGGCGGTGGGCCCGGCGGCGACCCTGGTGCCGCAGCTCGAGCCCCTCGGGCCGGTGGCGGTGTGGTCGCCGGCGGGTCAGCCCGCCGGCCCCACGCCCTGAGGGCGATCTAGCCTGAGGCCGATCTACTCGAGCGCCACCGCCAGCTGCCCGGCGCGGTCGAAGTGGATCTTCAGCCGCCGCGTGGCGCCGCCCGTGAGCTGCGCCTCGACAGTTCTCACCACCGGCGGACGCTTGGGCAGCGCGACATAGATCCGCAGGCTGACAGCCCCCGCTGGCACCTGCCGCGAGGCCTCGATGGTCCCCGCCTTGGGCTCGTTGCGGAACAGGCCGGTGTGCTTGTAGAAGCGATACGGCTCGTTGAGGATCTGTTTGCTGCCGGCGTAGATGGTCACCACCCCTTCGGGCAGCTCGGTGAAGAAGTCGATGCGCAGGGTCGCCGGTCCCGCCGCCAGGGCCGGGTCGGTTGCCGGAGCCACGGCCGCGGCCGGCCGCTGGCTGGGACGAGGCGCCGGCGGGGTGCGCGCCGCCAGCTGCTCGCTGCGGCGCC
>DASYUP010000258.1:0-4375 GCA_036001185.1 Thermoanaerobaculia bacterium | reverse complement strand
AGGGGGGCGGCCACAACATCGCCGGCCTCGCCGCCTGCGACGGCGGGCTCATGCTCGACATGTCGGCGATGCGTGGCGTGTGGGTCGACCGCGAGCGGCAGGTGGCGCGCGCCCAGGCCGGCTGCCTGCTCGGCGACGTCGATACCGAGACGCAGCTCCACGGCCTGGCGACGGCGCTCGGCTTCGTCTCGGCGACCGGGATCGCCGGCCTGACGCTGGGCGGCGGCTTCGGCTATCTCACCAGGCGCTTCGGCTGGACCTCCGACAACGTCCTCGGCATGGACCTGGTCACCGCCGAGGGTCGCCTCGAACGCGCCAGCCCGAGCGAGAACCCCGACCTCTTCTGGGCGCTCTGCGGCGGCGGCGGCAACTTCGGCGTCCTCACCGGCTTCGACTACCGGCTGCATCGCCTCGGTCCGGAGATCATCGCCGGCGCCATCGCCTGGCGCGGCGACGACATCGAGGCGGTGCTCGACCACTACCAGCGCCTCACCGCGCAGGCGCCGGCCGAGCTCACCTGCGTGCTGGTGCTGCGCTTCGCCCCGCCGGCGCCCTGGCTGCCCGCCGACGTGCACGGCAAACCGGTGGCGGTGATGATGGTCTGCCACAGCGGCGCGCTCGAAGAAGGCGAACGGGCGGCGGCGCCCATCAAGTCGTTCCGCAAGCCGGCGGGGGACGTCGTGCAGCGCCGCCCCTACACCAGCCTGCAGAGCATGCTCGACGCCACCCAGCCCAAGGGGCGTCGCTACTACTGGAAGTCCGAGTACCTGCCGAGTCTCGAGCCCGCCGTGCTCGCCGCCGCGCTTCCCCACTTCGAGGCGATGCCCTCGCCGCTGTCGGCCATCGTCTTCTTCCCCCTCGGCGAGGCGCTCGCGAAAGAGCCGCCCGGCGGCAGCGCCGCCGGCAACCGCGACGCCCGCTGGGTGTTCAACGTCACCGCCTCCTGGGAGAAGCCGGAGGACGACGCCAAAAACGTCGAGTGGGCTCGTGGCGCCTGGCAGGACCTGCGGCGCTTCTCGACCGGCGGCACGTACGTCAACTTCCTCAACGCCGAGGAGGGTGACGACCGCATCCGCGCCGCCTACGGGCCCAACCTCTCGCGGCTGGCGGCGGTCAAGGGGCGCTGGGACCCAGGCAATCTCTTCCGCGTCAACAAGAACATCCCGCCGGCGGCGATCTGACGAGCGCGAACGCGCTCGTCATCGCGAGCGAAGCGAAGCGATCTCGACGCTGCGCCGTCGAGATTGCTTCGTCGCTGCGCTCCTCGCAATGACGGGGTGGCTCAGGGCCGCGTCGTCGCCGGCGGCACGAGCAGGGCGGCGCGGTCGACCACCTCGCCGGCGAGGAGCACCAGGCGGATCTTCTCGAGGTTGCGGATGTCGACCGTCGGATCGGCGTCGACGACCAGGAGGTCGGCGTCGTACCCTGGCTTGACCTGCCCTACTCGCGGCCAGCGGAAGACCTCGCCGACGTTGGAGGTGGCGGCGGCCAGCGCCTGGCGCGGCGTCAGCCCGATCTGGGCGAGCAATCTCAGCTCGAGATGCAACGCAATGCCGGGCAAGGTGCCATAGGCACCGGCGCCGCTGCCCGCGAGGTAGCGCGCGCCGGCGCGCCGGTAGCGCTCCTCGAGCCGGTAGACGCTGGCCGGGAGCCCGGGCTGCAAGCCGGAAGGTTCGTCTCGCTTGCCGGTTTCGCGAGCGAGCGGCAGGTGGATGCCGGCGGGGTCGAGGATCGCCGCGATCGGATCCTGCCAGGGGTTCTCGTGCTCGGGCAGGTCGTAGTAGTAGAGGCTGAGGGTGGGCATGAGGGCGACGCGCGACGCAGCCAGGCTCTGCGCCCAGCGCGTCACCACCGGGGCGTCGGGGTCGAGAGCGGCAAGGTACTGGTAGAAGGCGAGACGCGGCGGACCGAAGGGATCGTCGGCGACGGCGGCGTGCGTCTCCGGCGTCGCCAGCTCGAGCGAGTAGCGGCTGGTGTGGATGAAGGCATCGACGCCGGCGGCGATGGCCTCGGTGTAGGAGGTGTGGCCCAGCTCGCCCACGGTCGGCAGACCGAGCTCGTGAGCATGCTGCACGGCCCGTCGCAGCTGCTCCGGCGGCAGCGGGTAGTAGAGCAACAGGACCCTGGCTCCGGCCGCCACCTCCTCGTCGATCTGCTGCAGGACCCGCTCGGTGGGGAGCGTCACGCGGCCGGCGGGGGTGCGGGTGAAGCCGCGCACCATACCCAGACGGCGCAGGTACGGACCGGGATTCGCCGTCACCAGGAGCTCACCCCGACGGCCCCGGAGCTCGTCGGAGCCGACGACCGTCGTCACCCCCTTGTACAGGTAGGCATTGGCCTGCGCCTGGCTGTTGAGACCGCCGAAGACATCGACGAGGCCGGGCACGACCCAGGCGCCGTCGATGCGCTGCACCCGCGCACCCCTGGGGATCTTCGTCGAGCGCCGCGGACCGGCGGCGACGATCATGCCGTCCTTGACGACCACCACGCTGTCGGGCACGTCGGCGGTCGAGGTGCCGCCCTGCGACACGTCGACGAGCGTGGCGCCGACGAGCGCTACCACGGATGCAGCCTTCGAGGCAGGAACGTGCGCGACGGCGATCGAGTGCCGGAACTGCGCCTGCAGCCACGGGAGCAGTGTCTGCCGGTACTCCGGGGCGAAGCCGTCGAGGCCGGCGATTTCGAACATGCTGCCGCTGGCGGCCCGCCACATCAGGTGGTCGGCGGTCGGCACGACCGTCAGTTGGTGGGAGCGGTGACCGCCGCGTTCCAGCGCCTGCTGCCAGAGGCGCCGGTTCTTCTCCGCCGGGACGCCGAGGTCCTTACCGCCGAAGATGGCGAGCAGGGGGCAGCGCAGCGCAGCCAAGGCAGGCGCCGGGTCGTAGAAGTAGAAGAGCTTCTGCTGCTGCCATCCAGGTTCTTTCGGGTCGGTGGGGAGCTGCAGATAGGGAAACCACGAGCGCTCGCGGCTACGCGCCACCGCCGCCGCGTACTCGTCCCAGCCTTCGCCTTCGCGCCCGTAGCGGAAAGCCAGGCGCGTGAGGGCGAGCGCCTCGTCGACCTCGGCGGGCAGCGCGCCGTTCGTGCGCAGCTCGCCGGCGAGCAGGTCGAGCGTCTGTTCGGCGGGCGTCACACCGGGCCCCGACACGCTGACGACGAGGGCGACATTCGGCGAGCGTGACGCCGCCAGGGGGCCGATCCAGCCCCCTTGGCTGACTCCGAACAGCCCGATCCGCGCGCGGTCGATGTCGGGCCGCGTGCGCAGGAACGCCACCGCGGCGAGGGCGTCGTTGGCGAGGTCGGCGAACGAGGCGTCGTGCCAATCGCCTGCCGACGCGCCGACGCCCCGCTTGTCGTAGGAGAGCAGGGCGATGCCGTGACGCACCAGGAAAGCGGCGAAGGGGAGAGTCCCGTTGCGGTCCTGCGCGCCCGAGCCGTGGACCAGGACGAGGGCGGGATGGGGCCCGGCCCCGCGAGGGATGTAGAGCGTGCCGCCGAGCTGCAACGGCCCGCTGTCGAAGATCACGTCCTCGGTGCGCAGCTCGCGGACACGGTGGGCGATGCGGGCCGGCTTGCCCTTCTCCAGCCACACACAACGCGTGGGCGTGGCGACGCCGGCTTCGCCCTCGAAGCGGACCTCGGCCACCGGCTGCTCGCCCGCCACGCTGGCTGCGGCCGTGAACGCCCCGGGCCCGCTCGCGGTCAGCGCCCGCACCCGGCCGCTGTCGTCGAAGGCGACCAGCCGGTCCGGCCCCATCTCGCGCCAGACGATGAAGTCGACGTATTGCCCGTTCTCCCAGCGATACGTCCCCGCCAGCTCCCCCAGCGACAGGCCCGTCGCCGGGCTGTTGCCGCTGACGAAGAGCAGAGCCATCAGCACTGCCGCGACCATCCTCACCCCCTTCTCGGGTCAGCGCGCCCGCTCACCAAACGCGCGCGGTGTCGCGACATTAACTCCCCTGCCCCCGGACGGTGGGCGATCGGGGGGAGATCGGTGGGCCCCCCCTCCCTTGAGGTCTCCTCCCCACGCCCCCTGAGGACCCTTCCTCATGGGCCGAGCCCAGCGTGGTCATTCATCGTGCATGGGTCCGTGTGTGATGGACGGAAAGCCGAGCGTCCACCCCATCCACTCGCTCGGCAGACTCACGCCGCCCCCTCGAGGAGAATCGTCATGAAGCTCAGCTCACTCCGCTGCCTGGCGCTCGTTGCGCTCGCTCTCCCTGCCCCGCTCTGGGCCGCCTCGCCCTCCTCGGGGACCCTGTCCGACACTTCCGGACCGCTGACCTACACGGCCGGTCCGTTCACCACCGCCAACCCGACCCCCGTTCTCCTCGTCGACTCGGGGCCGGAGTGCTTCAACCCCGCCCAGCCGTGC
>DASYUP010000257.1:0-5423 GCA_036001185.1 Thermoanaerobaculia bacterium | reverse complement strand
TTGGCCGACGTCGAGGTGGGGGAAGAGTGCATAGTGCTGGAAGACCATCCCGACGCCGCGCCGGGCGGGCGGCACGCGGGTCACGTCGGCGCTGCCGATGCGGATCGCCCCGGCGTCGACGTCTTCGAAGCCGGCGAGGAGGCGCAAGAGCGTCGTCTTGCCCGAGCCCGAGGGGCCGAGGAGGGCGATCACCTCCCCCTCGGCGACGGCGAGCGAGAGCTCGCGAAGCACCGTGGCCGCGCCGAAGCGCTTCGTCACCCGCTCGAGCTCGACGAAGCTTCGCAGGTCGGAGATCTAGTGAACCCTCGCTGTGAGAAGGACCTGATTACGCACTTCCGCCCTTGCTGCGTACTTCGCGGTCCCAGTGCTCCATCCACTCCGCCCCGTGCGCGGCGACGAGCGCGCGGTCGTAGTGGGCCGGCTTCATCTGCGCGAGCACCCGCTGTGCCCACTCCGGAAGCTGCTCGCGCGGCAGGTCGGTGCGCGCCGGCAACCGGTAGGCCTTGTCGGCGGCGAGCCGTTGCGCTTCGAGCGTGCCCAGCCAGTCGACGAAGGCCGCCGCCTGCTCCGGGTGCCGCGCGTGGGCTACGAGGCCCACGGCGTCGGCAATGACGGGCGTACCGCTCGTCGGAAAGTTGTAGGCGATGGGCACGCCCCGCCGCTGCTGCCAGAACATGTCGGTGAGCTCCCAGACCGTGACCAGCCCTTCGCGGCGGGTGAGCTTGGTGAACAAGAGCGCCGGGTTCTGCACGTACTCCTTGGTCTGGCCGTCGAGCCGCCGCAGCCACTGGAAGCCGCGCTCGGCGTTGCCGGTGTCGGTGACCGACTGCGCGAGCACCATGCCGAAGAGGGTGCGCATGGTGCCCGAGGCGAGCGGGTCGCGGATGATCACCTTGCCCTTCCACCGGGGAGCGAGCAGGTCGTCCCAGTCGGCGGGCGCCTCCGCCGCCGGCACCGCGTCGCGGTTGTAGACCAGCACCGGCGCCGTCAGGTAGAGGCAGAAGTAGAGGTCGCCGGCGGCGCGGCAGTCGGGCGACAGCGCGTCGGCCCACGGCGGCCGGTGTGGCGCCAGCAGCCCCTCGGCGGCGCCGCGCGCGAAGATGGTGTCGGGGCCGCCGAACCAGACGTCGGCCTGCGGATTGGCGGCCTCGGCGCGCACGCGGTCGTAGACCTCCTGCGAGCCCATGTCGAGCCAGCGCACGTCGACCTCGGGATGGGCGCGCTCGTAGGTCTGCTCGAACAGCACCAGCAGATCGCGGCCGTGGGGGGAGTAGAGGACGAGCGGCGTGCGCTGGTCGTGGCCGCAGGCGATGAGGAGCGCGGCGCCGACCAGCGTACCCAGGACCGCACACACGACGCCCCGGCGTCGCCGGCCGTTGACTTCGAGAGCCGCGCCGCGGCGAGCGCCGCGACGGTGGGAAAGCGAGCGATGAACGTCATTGCGAGGAGCGAAGCGACGAAGCGATCTCGCCGCCGAGATCGCCACGGCCGCTTCGCGGCCTCGCGATGACGGGTCACCTTTCATCAGGCACCGACCACGAAGCCGCGTTGCCGATCGACCCACGTCACGCGGGGCGGTCTTCACCGGCCCTCCGTCGGCAGGTCCTCCGACTGCACCCGTGGGTGCGCCAGCGCCAGCAGGTTGGCGAACAGCCGGTAGGCGCCGGGGACGCCGGCCGGGAGCTGCCGGAAGAAGGCGAGGCCGGTGTAGACGAACGTCCCTTGCCCGTAGGGCGCGACCAGCAGCGCTCCCGAGAGCTCGGGCTTGCCGGGATCGGCCATGGCGAGCAGCGGCACGTAGGCGGGGTCCCACTGCTGCGGGTAGTAGAGGCCCCGCTCCTGCACCCACCCCTCCCAGTCGGCGGCGTCGATCGCGTTGGGGGTGGTGAGCACCGGATGGTCGGGGGCGAGCAGGCGCACCGCCGCCGTCTCGTCGGTGGTGCGAGTGGCGTTGCCGCGCGCCATGGTGAGCGGCACGGGCGCCAGGTTGCGCGTGAAGTAGTCGGCGCGCTGCGACTGCACGATGAGCAGGCCGCCGGCGCGCACGAAATCGAGCAGCCGGCCGTTGGCGGCGGCGAGCTCGGGGGCGGCGTCGTAAGCGCGCGGGCCGATGACCAGGGCGTCGTAGCCGCCGAGGTCACGGCTCGGCAGGTCGGCCGGCGACAGCACCTCGAGCGGCACGCCCACCGCCTGCAGCGCCTCTGGCACCTGGTCGGCGGCGCCGCGCACGTAGCCCACGCGGGCGAGCTTCGGCAGCTCGAGAGGGAATGCGGAGATCTCCACCAGCGACGGCACCGGCACCGGCCGCGGGCGGACGTGCTCGTAGTCGACCAGCGGGTAGGCGGCGGCGTAGCGCACGCCGTCGTCGGTGACGGCGCCGACCACGAAGGCGCCGCGACCGGCGGCGAGCGGCGCGGGTGGAGCCACCGGCACGTCGAAGGTGCGCGATTCGCCAGCGGCGAGCTGGAAGGGGACCAAAGGTACCGCCGGCCAGCCCACCGGCGCGAGCACGCTGACTTGGCCCTGGCGCGCAGCGTGGCCGGTGAGGGTCACCAGCAGGTGGCGCGGTGCGGTATCGGCGAGCGGCCAGGGCAGCAGTCCCTGCGCCACCGCCACCTCGACCGCCGGCACCGCTCGCAGCGGTCGCCGCACCTCGCCGCGGGCGAGGCTCTTCCCGACCGCCACCACCTCGCGAACGAGGCGCAGTCGGACCGACTCGGTGCTCTCGCCGGTGGCGCCGCCGTCGGCTACTTCCGCGCTCGCGGTGCCGGCCGCGCCCAGCGGCAGCGTCAGCTCGGCCTGCAGCCGCAGCGGCGGCGGCTCGAAGGGCTCACCGCGCACCGCGGCCGGCACCTCGTCCCAGTCGTAGAGGTCCCCCTGTCGCGGGCGGCGCAGGAAGTAGGGAACGGTGGGCGCCGCGCCGGCATCGACCGTCACCTGCGCCTTGAGCGCCAGCAGGCCGCCGGGAGCGAGCTCCACCGCTTGCGGTGGCGGCGGCGGCGTGGCCGGCGCGGCCGGCGCCTCGACCGCCGGCGCGGTCGCCGTATCGGCCGGCGGGCTCGCGGGAGCGGCCGCCGCCGTGCCGGCGCCGCCGCCGCTGTTGGTCGCCGGGGCGGCAGCCGAGGCGGGCGCCTCCACCGACGCCGGCAAGGCCGGGGCCGGCAACGGCACCGTCACCGGCGCCGACCAGCCGGCCACCTCGTCGCTGGTGAGCAGCAGCTCGCCCACTTGCAGCGGCAACGACCCGTCGTCGAGGATCCGCACCGTCACCGCCAGGCTGGCGCCGGGCACCACCTCCGCCTGATCACTGGTGGCATCCACCACCACCCCCGCGGCGGCGGCCAGCGCCTCGCTCGCCTGCTCCTCCTTCTCCGCCAGCAGGGCGAGGAGGCTCGTGGCGTCGGCGCCCGCGGGCTCGGCGAGCGCCAGCGACTGCGCCGCGCGCAGGTCACCCAGCACCGCGGCGAGGGGCGGCGCCGCGGCGGCGAGGTGCGCGGGGGTGAGCCCCTGGCGCGCCGTCGCCACCTGGCGCTCGACGTCGAGTAGCAGGTCGCGCAGCTGCTGCCGTCCCGGCCCCTCGACCACCAGCCCGGCGAGGCCGGCGAGCGAGGTGTCGATGCCGGCGAAGAGGTCCCGGCTCGCGGTCTCGCCGCCCCCTTCCGGCACCGGCGGTGCCGGCGTCTCGCGGTGCAGCCGCACCGCCCGCCCCTCGAGCGCCTGCAGCTGTCCCTCGCTCTGCGAGCGATGCAGGCTGCGCACCGCCATCGCCAGCTGGAAGAGGGTGTGACCGGTGAGCGGGTCGAGGCCCTGGCTCGAGAGCTCGAGAGTGGCCGCCTGCGGGTCCCACCAGGACTCGCGGAAGAAGGCCTCGGGCTGCCAGGGGCGCAGCCCCTCGCCGTCTAGCTGCGGGAAGGCCGCGGTGTCGGCGGCGAGCCGTACGGCGTCGTCTGCCACCGCCCCAGAGACCTGGTGCTGGCCGTGGCCGGCGCGCTCGTCGGCCGGAAAGATGGCGACGATCACCTGCGGCCGGAAGCGGCGGATGGCGCGCACCACGTCGACCAGCAGCTGCTCGCGCGGCCAGCGGGCGAAGGCCTCGCTCATCGACTCGGTGTAGCCGAAGTCGTAGGCACGGGTGAAGAGCTGGCGCGCGAGGTCGATGCGCCGGCCGCCGAGCAGCTCCTCGCTGCGCAGCACGCCCAGCGACTCGCCGAGCTCGGGGCCGATGACGTTCTGCCCCCCTTCGCCACGGGTGAGCGAGACGTAGGCGACCTCGGTGCCGTCACCCAGCGACGCCACCGATAGCAGCGTGTCGTCCTCGTCGTCGGGGTGGGCGCCGAGCAGCAGCAGGCGGCGATGCTGGGGGAGGCGATCGAGGGCCCGCTCGACGGCGGCGAGGCCGCCGCTGCCGGCGGGCTGCAGGGGGTCGGGCGCGGCAGCGAGCGGCGCCGCGAGGGCGCCGACCGCCAGCAGAGCGAGGAGGATCGGGCGGAGCAACGGGGCGAGCCGGTGATGCATCGCCCCGGATTCTAGACTCGCCCGCTTGCCCATGAACGACGACGGCCGCCCCGGGGCGGCCGTCAATGATCGCGAGAAGGGCGACCGCGCTGTGCGGCGACCGCCTACATCCCCTGTCGTGCCAACTTGCTGTGCCGCACGCTGTACGTGAAGTAGATGACCAGCCCGATCAGCAGCCAGACCCCCAGGCGCAGCCAGTTGGTCCAGCCCAGCCCGTAGATCATCGACCCGCAAACGATGATGCCGAGGATGGCCACCAGCGGCAGCGCCGGCACCGTGAAGCCACGGGGTACGTCGGGCCGCCGCCGGCGCATGATCCACACCCCCGCGCACACCAGGATGAACGCGAACAGCGTGCCGATGCTGGTCATCTCGCCGACGATGTCCTCGGGAACGAAGGCGGCGAAGAGCGAGGTGAAGACGAAGAACAGCCAGTTGGACTTGAACGGCGTCTTGAACCGGGGGTGGACGTCCGAGAACACCTTGGGGACGAGCCCATCGCGGCTCATCGAGTAGAAGACGCGCGACTGGCCGAGGAGCATCACCAGGATCACCGAGGAGAAGCCGGCGAGGATGGCGATGGTGACGGAGTTGGAGAGCCAGGCGTAGCCCGGCATGTACTTGGTGATGGCAAACGCCACCGAGGCCTCGCGACCGGCGGTGCGGAAATCCTCGACCGTGGCCACGCCGGAGAGGACGTAGGAGAAGAGGACGTAGAGGACCGTGCAGATCGCCAGGGATCCCAGGATGCCAATCGGCATGTCGCGCTTCGGGTTCTTGGCCTCCTGCGCGGCGGTCGATACGGCGTCGAAGCCGATGAAGGCGAAGAAGACGACCCCGGCGGCGCCGAGGATGCCCATGATGCCGCCGTAGTGGTGGACGATGCCCTGCGGCGTCGTGTAAATCGT
>DASYUP010000256.1:0-4071 GCA_036001185.1 Thermoanaerobaculia bacterium | reverse complement strand
ATGGGCCTCCCGAGCGCGTCACCGCCGTGGCGGCGACCGCCGAAGCGCTGCCCCTGCTGGGGGCGCGCACGATCCTCGGGCGGCTGTTCACGCGCAGCGAGGACCGCCCGGACGCCTCGCGCGTGGTGGTGCTCGGCCACGACCTCTGGCAGCGCGCCTTCGGCGGCGACCGCACCATCCTCGGCCGCGCCATCCACCTCGACGGGCAGCCGTTCGAGGTGATCGGTGTGCTCGCCCCGGGCTTCCACGTCGACCGCGCGGTGCTCGCCGCCGGCTACCACCCTGACCGCGCCGAGCTCGCCGACGTCCACTTCGATCGCGCCGAGCTCTACGTACCGGTGGCGCCCAACCTTCCCTTCCTCGACCAGCGCGGCGCCCACAACCTGCGCACCGTGGCGCGGCTGCGGCGCGGCGTGACGATCGAGGCCGCGCAGCTGGAGGCGAGCGCGGTCGCCGCCGCGATCGCCAAGGCCAATCCCGGCGAGAGCGTCGGGCGCGGCATGCGCCTCGAGCCGCTGGCCGAAACCATCGTCGGGCCGCTCGCCCGCGAGCTGTGGATCCTCGCCGGCGCGGTGTCCGTCCTGCTGCTCATCACTTGCGCCAACGTCGCCGGGCTCTGGCTGGTGCGCACCCGCGCCCGCCAGCGTGAGATTGCCGTGCGCACCGCCATCGGCGCCACGCGGCGGCACCTCCTGGCGCTGCTGGCGATCGAGGCGCTGGTGCTGCTGGCGGTCGCCAGCCTCGCCGCCGTGGGGGTGGCGCAGGTCGGCCTGCGCGCCCTCGTCGTGCTGCGTGCCGAGCAGCTGCCGCCCGGCTTCGCCCCCGCCCTCGACTGGCAGGCGCTCGGCTTTGCCGTCGGCTGCGCCCTCGTCACCGCGCTGCTGTTCGGCGTGGCGCCCCTCGCCGGCCGGCGGCTGGCCGAGGGCAGCGCGGCGCTCGGCAAGCCCGCTGCCTCGGCCGGTATGCGGCCGGGCGCGCGCGGGGCGCTAGTGGTCGCCGAGGTGGCGCTGGCGATGGTGCTGGTCAGTGGCACCGCGCTGCTCGTGCGCAGCGTCTGGCAGCTCCTGCGCGTGGAGCCGGGCTTCGCGGCCGAGCGCGTCGTCAACTTCGGCATCCAGCTCCCCGCCGGGCGTTACCCGATGCCCGGGCCCGACCAGTATCCCCGGTGGCCGGAGGTGGTGGCCGCCTACGAGCAGCTCGAGGCCCGCGTCGGCGCGCTCCCCGGGGTCGACCGCGTGGCGCTCGCCCTCGACCATCCGCTCGAGCAGGGGTGGTCCACCCAGGCGGAGATCGCCGGCCGCCCGCAACCGCCCGGTCACCACGAAGAGGTGCGGGTGCGGCCGGTGACGCCGGGCTACCACGAGATGTTGCGCGTCCCGCTGCTCGCCGGCCGGCGGCTCACCGCCGCCGATCGCGCCGGGGCGGCGCCCGTGACGCTGGTCAATGCCGCGCTCGTGCGCCGCTATTTCCCCACCGGCGATCCGCTGGATGCGGCGGTGAGCTTCTGGGGCCGCGACCTGCGCATCGTCGGCGTCGTCGGCGACGAACGCTTCCGCGGCCTCGACCGCGACAGCGAGCCGGCGATCTACCCCAGCCTGGCGCAGCTGCCGTTCGCCACTTTCCGCATCCTCGTTCGCAGCGGCCTGCCGCCGGCGACGCTCGAGCGCGAGGTGCGCGCGGCGGTGGCCGAGATCGAGCCCGACGTGGCGCTCGACGACGTGCGCCCGCTCGCGGCGCTGCTCGCCGACTCGTACGGCCAGCGGCGCTTCCTCCTGCAGCTGCTGGCCTCCTTCGGCGCCCTCGCCCTGCTCCTCGCCGCCGTGGGGATCTACGGCCTCATTGCCTATCAGGTGACGCAGCGGCGCCGCGAGCTCGGCATCCACCAGGCGCTCGGCGCCGGCCGCGTGGACCTCGTCGCCCTCGCCGTCGGCGAGGGGGCGCGCCTCGCGGCGCTGGGGGTCCTGCTCGGCCTGCTCGGCAGCATGGCGCTGGCGCCCGTGCTCGCCTCGCAGCTCTTCCAGGTGCGACCCCTCGACCCGGCCAGCCTGCTGCTCGCGGCGCTGGTGCTCACCGCCACGACGCTCGCCGCCGCCTGGTTGCCGGCGAGCCGCGCCGCCGGCAGCGACCCGATGCTGGCCCTGCGCGAGGAGTGAAGTGGACGGCTACCTGTCCGCGAGACGCCCGAGGGCGAGCGGGGCAGGCGGCGGCGGGGGTGGGTGACGCTCCAGCCAGGCGTCGATCGCCGGCAGCCGGTCGCGGCGCACCCGGAGGCGGTCGGCAATGCTGGCGACCGCGGTCTCGGCGTCGCGACGCGCACTGGCCGCCAGGTGGGCGCTCGCGTAGGCGTTGACCTTGCCGATCATCGCCGGATCGGCCGAGCCGCTGGCGAGGGCGGGAAAATAGCGGCTCTGCGACGGGCCGTCGACCATCGCCTCGACGGCCGTCCTATGGGCGAGCGCGAAGTCGAACGCGAGGTCGGGGTGGAGGTCGGAGACGACGGCGATCATGCTCGCCTTGACGGTAGCCCCGGGCTCGGGCGTCAAGGCCAGCTCGAGCGCCCGGCGCGCGAGGCCCTCGTCCACCGTGCCCGCGAGCAGCCGGTAGAGCCGATCCTTGACCAGCGGCGACTTCTCGGCGCGGGCGTCGGCAAGCAGCCGATCCCAGGTCGCCGCATCGGCGTGCGTGGCGACGACGAGAAGTATCGACCTGCGCAGGGCCGCCGGCATCGCCGTGGGGTCGCCGGCCTTCGCGACGTAGCGGCGCCGGGCCTCCGCGATCATCTCGCGATCGCCGAGCGCGCCAAGAGTATCGATGAGCTGATTGCGCAGGATCGCCACCGGCTCGGGCTCGCCGGCGGCCGGGTTCCAGCCCACCCGCTTCCACACCGGAGTCAGGACGGCGATGCCGAAGCGGCGGAAGGTCTCCTGGCGCGCCCCGTCACCGCGGTAGTAGTCGTCGATCGAGGCGAGCATCCCGGCCACATTCGCCCACACCTTGGGATCGGCATCGACCGGGATCGCCGCGATGAGATCCAGGGCGTCGGAGGCCGGTTGCAAGCCGGCGAGACCCAGCGCCCAGCTGTCGGCGAGGATGCCGAGCTGGTCGACGGCCGGGATGGCGGCGAAGCTCTTGGCGATGGCAGCGACCTGGAGCGGCGTGTAGAGGGTGCGGAAGTAGCCGACCTGGCCGGCGTTGACGATCACCGGGCCGCATCCCGGAACCGTCACAGTCGCCGTGCCGCCGGTGACCAGGGCGTGCACCGGCTCGCCGCCGGGCGCCGCCACGGCCACCGGTACCCGCCATGACAGAGGCGGTTTGCCGGGCCGATCGCGGCTGAACTCACGCTGCACGAGGCGCAGCCTGGTCTTGCCGCCGCTGCAGGTCGCCTCCTCGGCGGCGATCAGCGGCACTCCTGGTTGCTGCGTGAAGTCCCCGGCAATGGCGGTGATCGGCTTGTCGGCGACGGCCTCCACCTCGCGCCAGAGGTCGTCGGTGACCGTGTTGCCGTAGGCGTGCTTCTCGATGTACCGCCGCACGCCGTTGCGCCAGGCCTCGTCGCCGACGTAGCTCTCGAGCATACGAATGACGGCCCGGCCCTTGGCGTAGGTGATGCGGTCGAAGGCCTGGCTGGTCTGCTCGACTGTTTCGACGTGCTGCAGCACCGGGTGGGTCGTCGCCAAGGAGTCGCGGTTCATTGCCGCTCCGCGGCTTTCCACCGCGTCGAGCTCCGTCTTCCATTCCGGGTGGAGGCGCTCCGTGGTGCGACCCGCCATCCACGACGCGAAGCCCTCGTTGAGCCAGAGGTCGTCCCACCAGCTCATGGTCACCAGGTCGCCGAACCACTGGTGAGAGATCTCGTGCGCGGCCGTCCCGAAGGCGCGCTGGCGGTCGGCCTCGCTCAACATCGCGGGGTCGAAGAGGATGGAGTGCTCGAAGGTCATGATGGCGCCCCAGTTCTCCATGGCGGAGAAGAACCGGCTGCTCCCCGGGCCGGCCACCGTGTCGAGCTTGGGCAGCGGATAGGCCGTACCGAAGTACTGGTTGTACTCGTGAAGGACCGCCTGCGAGGAG
>DASYUP010000255.1:0-2847 GCA_036001185.1 Thermoanaerobaculia bacterium | reverse complement strand
CCAAGCAGGGCGTGGTTGCCGACGTCGTGCGGCTGTGGCGCGCCGACCTGCTGCTGCGCCAGTACCGCCTCAACGAGGCGTCGAGCCTGCTCGCCGCCTTTCCCAATCCTTCCTCCTACCCGCTCGCCGAGCTGCTACGGGCGCGGCTCGCCGTCGTGCGCGGCGCCGGCGACGAGGCGCTCAACCACTATGAGCGGGTGCGCGAGAGCGGCGCCGACGAGGACGGGTTGCGTTTCGAGGCCGCCGTCGCGCTCGCCACGACCGGCCAAGACGAGGCGGCCGACCGGGCGTTCTCGCGGCTCACCAGCTCCGGCTCGCGTCTGGCCACTCCCTACTACGCGGCGGCTGAGCACGCGCTCGCCGACGACCGCGGCGACGAGGGAGAGGCCTTCTTCCGCGCCGCCTGGAGGCTGCAGCCGATCAGCCGCGAGCTGCTCTTCCGCGACCCGCTGCTCGCCTCGCTGTGCACGCGACAAGGGCTCTTCCCGCTCTTCCAGTTCGGGTCGATGGAGGAGCCGCGCGCCGGTGAGGCCGTTCCCGGCGCCGAGGCGCTGGCGCTGCCGGCGGCGGTCACCGCCACGCTCACCGGCAACCTGCTGCGTCTGGTCGTCGGCGACGCCGAGGTGCGGGTGCCCGGCGGCGGGCGCCTCGCCCCGCCCGGCGCCGTCGTCGACTCGCCGGCCGCCTTCGCGCGCCGCGAGCGCGACGAGGCGATCGCCCAGCTCCCCGCCCTGCGCGACCAGACGACGTCGGCGGGGGCGCTCGCCCAGCCGGCGCTGCAGCGCCGGCTGGAGCTCGCCGCCGAGGGGCTCGCCGAACAGGAGCGCTGGGGCGACCTGCTGAGCCTGACCGCCCCGCTGTCGAGCTACGCCGGCCGGCTCCCCCCCGAGCTCACCCAGCTACGCGCAGCCGCCCTCATCCACGATGACAAGCCGCGCGACGCCTTCGAGCTGCTCGTCCGCCTGGCGCAGGACGACAAGCTGCACGGACGGCGCGACACCGGCACCCTCTACCAGCTCGCCGACGCCCTGCGTCGCGAGCAGCGCTATGAGCTGGCGGTCAAGGTGCTTCACCGGGCCAACCAGATCAGCGGCCTCTCGGCCGGCGCGGCGCGCGAGCGCCAGGTGCGCATGGAGCAGCGGCTGGCGGAAGCCCACCAGCAGCTGGCGACGCGCTACTTCCACATCCGCTTCCCCAAGGTGACCGGGGCGCAGTACGCGCAGCAGCTGGCGGTGGTGCTGGAGGAGGAGCGCCAGCGGCTGGCGCGCTGGATCCCGCTGCGCGACCCCAAGCCGATCGAGGTCGATCTCTATCCGGTGGAGGAGTTCCTCTCCAGCTACTCGCAGGAGATGCCGGTAGTGGGCATCTTCGACGGCCGCGTGCGCGTGCCGTTCGCCGACCTGCGTAGCCTGCACCCGCAGCTGGTGGCGATCCTCTCCCACGAGCTGGCGCACGCGCTCATCACCCAGGCCACCGGCGACCACGCGCCGAAGTGGGTGCAGGAAGGGCTCGCCCAGCACGTCGAGATGGTGCAGCAGGTGGCCAACCCCTTTCCCGACCTCGCCAAGGCCGGGCACGAGCTGTCGCTGGTGGTGGTGGAGCAGGCGCTCGGCGGCTTCAGCGAGCCGCAGTTCGTCGAGGTCTCCTACGCCGAGGCCGCCTGGGCCTTCCACTATCTCGAAGCCGCTCACGGCGTCGAGGGCATCCACCGACTGCTCGCCGGGTATGGCCAGGGCAAAGGCGAAGCGGCCGCCCTGCAGGCGGCGATCGGCATGGACGCCGCCGGGCTCGACGACGCGCTCCGCGCCTGGGCGCGGGAGCGCGCGCCGCAGTCGTGGCCGAGCAAGCTGCGGCGGTACGACGAGGAGGCGGAGCGGCTGCTGCTGACGCGTCCCAACGAGAGCGCCCCGGCGAAGCTCGCGGCCAGCTCCGATCGCTTCCACGGTGGGGCGCAGCTGCCGGCAGCGATGGCGGCATGGCACGCCCAGTACCTGCAGTGGGCAAAGCCGGTGAAGGCGGCGTATGGACCAGTGCTCGCCTATGTCCACGGCGAGACGCGCGGCGCCGATCCCACCGGTGCCTGCCGCCGGCTCAGCGATGCCGCCACCGCGGCGCTCGCCAGCCCGCAACGGTTCGAGGCGCCCGATCGGCGGCTGACGAGGCCGCTGCTGCTCGCCTTCACCAGCCTGCGCGACCTCGGGCTCGCCTGCGGCCGCGCCGAGGACGCGGTGGCGCGGGCTCAATCGGCGAAGACCCAGCAGCTGCTCGGCGAGGCGGCGGCGGTGCTCGCCGTCTACGGCCTGCGCCCCTGAGGGCCGCGCGGCCGGGTACGGGTGAACACCATCCTCACCGGCGCCGCTCGCGACTAGGATGCCGCCGGTGAGCTGGCAGCAGGTCGCCGGGCTGATCGTGGTGGTTGCCACGCTGGTGGGAGTGGCGGTGGGCCGCTACCCCTGGCTGCGCATGAACCGGGCGACCATCGCCCTGGTGGGGGCGACTCTGCTCGTGGCCCTCGGCGTGTTGCCGTTGGGGGCGGCGTTCGCCGCCGTCGACCTCGACACGCTGGCGCTGGTGCTGGGCATGATGGTGCTCAACAGCAACCTGCGCCTGGCGGGCTTCTTTGGCCTGGTGGCCCAGCGCGTGGCGGCCTGGGCGCGCACGCCGCGGCAGATGCTGGCGCTGCTGATCTTCGCCTCCGGGCTGCTGTCGGCCGTCTTTCTCAACGACACCATCGTATTGATGCTGACGCCGCTGGTGATCGAGATCGCGGCGGCGACGCGGCAGCGGCCGGTGCCCTACCTGGTGGCGCTGGTGACGGCGGCCAACGTCGGCTCGGTGGCGACGGTG
>DASYUP010000254.1:0-5713 GCA_036001185.1 Thermoanaerobaculia bacterium | reverse complement strand
GGAGGTCCGCGGCGCGCCGGACCGGCCTGCTTGCCGTGACGGCGGTCGCCGGGGTGCTCGGCGCCGTGGCGCTCGCCGGCATGGTCTGGCAGGCGAGCCCGCGGGCGGCGCAACCACTCGGCAACGCACTGGTCCTCGGCGAGGTGCTGGCGGCGCTCACTCCGCTGGCGCTGGTGGCGGCGCTCGACGAGCGCGGCCGGCGGCGGGCGGTCGCCGTGGGGGCCGCGGCGCTGGCGGCGGCGGCGATGCTCGCCACTCTCTCCCTGAGCAGCCTGGCCGGCGGGTTGGTGGGCTCGGCCCTGGCGCTGCCGCGAGGACGGCGTCGCTGGCTGCTGCTCCCCGTGCTCGCCGGGCTGGTCCTGCTGGGACCGCGCCTGGTGCGGCTGGCGGCGGGCGATGATCTGTCGCTGCGGGCGCGCGCGGTCTACTGGCAGGCGGGAGCGCGGGGCGTCGCCCTTCGCCCCTGGCGCGGCTGGGGTCCGGGGGCCACTGCCTGGACGCTGGCACCACTGCTGCGCCCCGTGCCGGGCGTCAACCCGCCGGGTGAGGTGGTGGGCGACCTTCACGGTCTCGTCGCGCAGGTTCCCTACGAGCTCGGCATCCCGGGGGCGGCCATCGCGCTCGCCGTCATCGTCGCCTTCGTGCGCGCTCGCCGCGCCGAGCCGCTCGTCGATGCGGCGGCATCGAGCGTCCGGCGGGGTGGCCTCGCCGGCCTCGGCGGCGGTCTCGCCAGCCTCGCCGCCGGCCCCACCCTCGGTGCCACCGCGCCCTGGGTGGCGCTGGCCGTCGCCGCCGGGGCAGCGCTGGCGGCGGGGGAGGGGGCGGGGGTCGCCGCCCGGGCAACGACGGCTGCGGGGTCGAACCCGGCGCCCACCGCTAGCGTCGTTCGTGGCGCCGCCGGTGCAGCCGGTTGGTTGTACGCCGCCGTGGCGCTGCTGCTCCTCGTGCCGCTCGACGCCGCGCAGCTCTGCTACGACGCGGCGCGCCGCGCGCCCGCCCACCGGGCGGCGGCGCTGATGCGGCTCGCGGCCGAGCTCGACCCGGACTTTCCGCTTTACCGCGCGCGCCTGGGCTGGCTCGCCGGCACGGCGACGGCGCGCGCGCTGGAGCTCCAGAGGGCCGCCGGCGCGGCGCCGGGGGTGCCGGCGCTCCAGCTCGCCGCCGGCTGGGCCTCGCAGGTGGCGGGACGGCCGGGCGCGGTGGGCCTGCTCGAGGGCGCCTGCAGCGGCGATCCGCTGTCCGGTCCGGCGCCGTTCCTGCTCGCCAGCGGTGACCCGGCGGCGCCGGCGGCACCGCGGCTGGCAGCGCGGGCCTTGCTCGCCGATCCCACGCTGCTGGCGGCGGTCGCCTGGGAGGAGCATCCGCGGCTGCTCGGCGCGGCGCTGCCGCAGGTGGCCGGCTGGCGGGGGGTCGACGCCGGGCTGCGGGAGTCAGTGCTCGACTTCGGCAGCGTGCTGATGGTGTCGGGGCCGGTGGCGTTGTTGCGGATCACCATGGACGAGCAGCTGGCGACCGCCCTCTCGTTGCACGCCTTCCGCCGGCTGCCATGGCCGGCGACGCTGGTAACCGTGCTGGTGCGCCGCCGCCGCGCCGAGGCCATCGACCCGCAGTTGCTGCCCGCCGCCTCCGTGCTCCCCTCGACCGCCGCCGGTGCCTTCCCGCATCGCTGCGATGGCGCGCCGTCGGGCGGCCGCTGAGGCGCCGACCGACCCGCCTCACGCGGCCGGCGAGGATTCCGCAGCGACTGCGGAGAAAGGCTGCGGAAAAGCGGCGCCGCTCGGCGCTCGTGTCGCGGCGCCACGGCCGTCGCGAGCGCTTTGCACAGGGATCTGTGCGCCTCGAGCTAACCCACGACAGCTATGGGGCTAACAGGTCGATCAAGAGGCGCCGCCCGAGGGCGTCAGGGGGCTCCCAGGACGTTCCCCAGGGCGCGCTCGCTGCGGCGCAAGCCCTCGTCCACTTCCTCGCGGCCGACGACCAGGGGTGGGCGGAAGCGGATCGAGCGTTCGCCGCAGGGCAGCGCCATCAGGTCGTGCTCGCTCATCGCCTTGAGGGTGGCGTTGCGCAGCTCCGTGCTCGGCAGGTCGAAGGCGGCGAAGAGGCCGCGGCCGCGGGCGCTGGTGACCTGGCCGGGGAAGGCCTGCTCGAGCGCCTGCAGGCCGGCGAGCAGGTGGCGTCCCATCGTCTCGGCGTTGGCGATGAGGTCGTCCTCCTCGATGATCTCGACAAAGCGCTGGCAGCGCACCATGTCGACCAGGTTGCCTCCCCAGGTGGAGTTGATGCGGCTGCTGATCTTGAATACCGAGTCGACGTCGTCGATGCGACCGCTGGAGGCCATGCCGCACTGCTGGGTCTTCTTGCCGAAGGCGAAGAGGTCGGGCTGGACGTCGAAGTGCTCGAAGCACCACCAGCGACCGGTGGTGGCGAAGCCGGTCTGCACCTCGTCGAAGACCAGCAGCACCTCGTTCTCGTCGGCCACCTGGCGCAGGGCGCGCAGGAACTCAGGGCGGAAGTGGTTGTCTCCACCCTCGGCCTGGATCGGCTCGAGGATGATGCAGGCGACGTCGTCGCCCTGGGTGGCGAGCACCTGGCGGATGGCGTCGAGCGCCTGCCGCTCCTCGGCGGCTACCCGCGCCAGCACCTCCTCGGTGACCGGGAAGGAGAGCTTGGGATTGAGGATCCGGGGCCAGTCGAACTTGGGGTAGTACTGGATCTTGCGTGGGTCGGCGGTGTTGGTGAGCGACAGGGTGTAGCCGCTGCGGCCGTGGAAGGCCTGGCGGAAGTGGATGACCTGGTACCCCTTCTCGCCCCGACCGGCCTGCAGGTTCTTGCGCACCTTCCAGTCGAAGGCGGTCTTCAGGCAGTTCTCGACCGCCAGCGCCCCGCCGTCGACGAAGAACAGGTGGCGGCGGAAGGCCTCCGGCACCGTGCGGGCGAAGGTGGCCACGAACTCGGCGAAATAAGGAGTGTAGAGGTCGGCGTTACTGGGCTTGACCACCGCCGCCCGCAGCAACCGTTCACGCATCTCGGGGGTGAGCAGCTTGGGGTGGTTGAAGCCCATCGGGTAGCTCGAGAAGCTGGTGAAGAAGTCCAGCAGCTCGCGCTCCCGGCGACTGTCGTAGAGCCAGCAGCCGTGGCTGCGCTCGAGGTCGAGCACCACACCGAAGCCGTCCGCCAGCATGTGCCTCTTCAAGGTCTCGTGGACCTCCGAAGGGGCGACGCGCAGGGAAGTCGCGGTGGCGATGCTCATGGTGGCGGGTCTCCTGGGCTGGGGGGCGGGCCCGGGTTGGGGGCGGAATGCCGGGGGCGGAATGCCGGGGGCGGAATGCCGGAGCTGTCGGAATGCCCTGATGGGCCTGGGGCTGCGAGCGGCCGAATGGTACCACCCGCCTCAGGAAAGGGTCAACGCGACCCGTCTGCAGCTGAATCTTTTGGCGCCAGGCTGCGTAGAAGCGGTTGACGGTCGCCGAGCAGGAAAGCAACTGGCCCTTGCGGGCCTAGATTGAGCAACCGGCCCTGCGGGCCTGGATTGAGCAACGGGCCTGCGGGCCTTGGAGAGGTGGATCTGAGATGGCCAAGAAGTGGTTGGTCGCGGGGACGGTGGTGGTGTTGGTCGGCGGCGGGTTGGTGGTGGCCAAGGCGACCAACAAGGGCAAGCCCCAGGAGCAGGAGTCACCGTTCCGCCTCGGCAAGACCCAGACCGAGGACCTGCAGGTGAGCGTTCGTGAGGTGGGGCTGGTCGACCCGGAGATCAAGGTCGACGTCAAGTCGCCGGTGTCGGGGCGGGTGATCGGCCTCGAGACCCGAGAGGGCGACATCGTCGCCCGTGGCCAGGTGCTCGCCGAGGTGGAGCCGGACGTCAACCAGGCCCAGTCGCTTTCCGACGTCAAGGCGGCGGTCTCGCAAGCCGACCTGCGGCTGCGCGATGCCGAACGCCTGTTCGATAACCAGAAGGCGCTGTACACCGCCGGGCTGGTGGCCAATGACCAGCTGCGCAACGCCCAGATGGTGCGCGACCTCGCGGCCGACGCCCTCGCCAACGCCCGCGCGCGCTACTCGATCGTCGAACAGCACGGCATTCCCATCGCCGGCGGCGCCAACAGCCAGAAGGCGCGCGTGACGACGCCGATGGGGGGCGTAGTGATCACCAAGGGAGTCGAGCTCGGTGAGAGCGTGACCTCCGGCGTCTCCTCCTTCAACGAGGGGACGGTGATGTTCACCGTCGCCGACCTCAAGTCGCTGCTCATCAAGGTCAACCTCAACGAGGTCGACATCGCCAAGGTGCGCGTCGGCCAGCCGGTGCGTGTCACCCTCGACGCCTACCCGCAGAAGATCTTCAAGGGCAAGGTCCGCTTCGTCGCCCCCGCCGCCAAGGTGGTGGACAAGATCAAGGTCTTCGAGGTCGAGGTCGCCCTCGACGAGCTCGACCCTGCCTTCCGCACCGGCATGAGCGCCAACGTCGAGATCCTCGGCGAGAGCCGGCCGCACACGCTGTCGATCCCGCTCGAGGCCCTGCAGCGGCGCGACGGCAAGACGGTGGTCTACCGGCTGAAGGCCAACCTGCCGCCGAAGAAGGTCGACAAGGCGCGCGAGGCGCTCAACGGCCGCAGCAAGTTCGTCTGGCTGTCGGAGAACTGGAAGGAGTACTTCGACACCGTGCCGGTCGACGCCGGCATCGCCACGCTGGAGCGCGTGGAAGTGCGCGCTGGTCTCAAGGCCGGCGACCAGGTGGCGCTCGAGGACGTGACCAGGAAGAAAGTGGAAAAGGACGACGAGAACAACTAGGCGAACGGCTGTGGGGAGCGGGACTTTGGAGACCAGCTGAGCCCTCCCCCTCCCAGGCCAAGAGAAGACTGTTTTACATCCCACACCTCACCCCCCAACCCCCTCTCCGCTCTAGC
This sequence comes from Thermoanaerobaculia bacterium, assembly GCA_036001185.1. Lineage (GTDB taxonomy): Bacteria > Acidobacteriota > Thermoanaerobaculia > Multivoradales > JAIOJS01 > DASYQD01. Next base: position 812 of record DASYUP010000254.1, on the reverse strand, counting down.
GGAGAGGGGGGCCCAGAGGGACCCGAGGATCGTTGATACGAAGATCGGGGCAGCTGACATGAAGATCATCGAAACCCGCGGCCTCACCAAGGTGTACGGCGAGAACGGCAACTCGGTGCACGCGCTGCGCGGCATCGAGCTCGACGTCGAGCGCGGCGAGTTCGTTGCGCTCGTCGGACCGTCGGGATCGGGCAAGAGCACGCTGATGGCGATCCTCGGCTGCCTCGACACCCCCACCGGCGGCTCCTATGCCCTCGACGGCCAGCAGGTGGAGAAGCTCTCCGGCTCCGAGCTCGCTGCCATCCGCAACGAGAAGGTGGGCTTCGTCTTCCAGCAGTACAACCTGCTGCCCAAGGCGAGCATCGCCCGCAACGTCGAGCTGCCGATGCTGTACGCCGGCGTCGGCCGCCGCGAGCGCCGCCAGCGCTCGCTCGACCTGCTCGAGAAGGTGGGCCTGCGCGACCGCGCCACCGCGCTGCCAGGCGCCCTCTCCGGCGGCCAACGGCAACGCGTGGCGATCGCCCGCGCGCTCGCCAACCGGCCGGCGCTGCTGCTCGCCGACGAGCCCACCGGCGCCCTCGATTCGCAGACCGGGGGCGAGGTGCTGGCGCTCTTCCGCGAGCTGAACGAGCAGGGCAACACCGTCATCCTGGTCACCCATGACCATGCCATCGCCGCCCTCGCCAGCCGGCGGGTGGAGCTGCGCGACGGCCTGGTGCACCTCTCCGAGGAGCTGGCGGCGTGAAGACCAAGCGGAAGAAGGTCGACACCAAAGTCCATGGCTCGTTCCGCGAGCGCGTGCGCGAGTCCTG
>DASYUP010000253.1:0-3936 GCA_036001185.1 Thermoanaerobaculia bacterium | reverse complement strand
GGAGGTGCTCTACCTCGGCTATGCGGGCGCCGGTCACTTCGGGCGCCTCAACGTCGACTCGGCGCTCTACCTCGCCAGGGGCCGCGACAGCCTCAACCCGATCGCCGGCCGGCAGCTCGTCGAGCGCGGCGGCGAGCTGGTATTCGAGGAGAAGGTCGACGTACGCGCGGCGATGGCGGCCGTCGAGCTGTCGCTCGACCGCGACTGGTACCGGCCCAAGCTCGGCCTCTTCTACGCCTCCGGCGACGGCGACCTCAACGACCGCGACGCCAAGGAGTTCGACGCCATTGCCGACAAGCCCAACTTCGCCGGCGGCGGCTTCAGCTTCTGGAACCGCATGGCGATCCGGCTCGCCGACACCGGCGTCACCCCGGTCAACCGCGGCAGCCTGCTGCCCGACCTCAAGACCAGCCGCGAGGAGGGGCAGCCGAACTTCGTCAACCCGGGGCTGCAGCTTCTGACCCTGGGCGTCGACCTCGAGCTGACGCCGAAGCTCAAGGTGGTGGCACCCGCCAACCACCTGCGTTTCTCCCGCACCGAAGTGCTCGAGGGGCTCCTCTTCCAGGCGCCGATCAGCCGTGAGATCGGCTGGGACGTGAGCGTGGGGGGGCGCTGGCGCCCGTTCCTCGACCAGAACGTGGTGGTGCTCGGCGGGGTGGCAGCCTTGTGGCCGGGCCGTGGCTTCTCCCAGATCTTCGAGCGCCAGCGCGCGCTCGTGCAGGCGTTCTCGACCGTGACCCTGACCTTCTGACGACGATGGCGGCCCCTACCTCCTCACGCGCTCTCGGTGCCCTCTGCGCTGCCGCGCTGCTGCTGCCGCTGGCGCTCACCGCGGTGCTGGCGGCGGCGAGCGAGCCCCGGTCTGCCGACCCGGTGGCGGCGTCACCCCGGCCGCTCGCCCCGGCCCTCGCCAGCCAGTCGAGCGAGGCTGCCACCGCCAAGAGCCGCGGCTGCCTCGGTTGCCACGGCGGCCTCGAGCCGATGCACGCCTCGCCGGCGGTCAGGCTCGGCTGCGTCGACTGCCACGGCGGCGACGCCACCGCCGCGGCGGCCCCCGGTGCGCTCCCCGACAGCGCCGAGTACGCCGCCGCCCGCGACCGCGCCCACGTGGCGCCGCGCTTTCCCGACCGCTGGTGGGGGGCGGGGGCGCACCCGTCGTCGCGCAACCCCGAACGCAGCTACACCCTCCTGCTCGAGGAATCGCCCGAGCTCGTGCGCTTCATGAACCCCGGCGACCTGCGCGTCGCCCAGCAGGTGTGCGGCCCTTGCCACCAGGGGCAGGTCAACGCGGTGCAGAAGAGCCCGATGACGACCTCGGCGATCTTCTGGGCGGCGGCCGCCTACGCCAACGGCATCCTGCCGGTGAAGGGCGCGCTCTTCGGCGAGAGCTACGGCAGCGACGGCAAGGCGCGACGCATCCAGCCGGCCGAGCCGCCCACCGCCGCAGCGCTCTTGAGCGGCACGCTCCCCTTCCTGCTGCCCTTGCCGCGCTGGGAGGTGGTACAGCCGGGGGAGTACTTCCGCGCCTTCGAACGCGGCGGCATCCTCCAGCCCTCGGCGTTTCCCGACATCGGCAACCCCAACGCCGCCGACGACCCAGGGCGGCCGGACATCCGCTTCAGCAATCGCGGGCGCGGCACCGGCCTGCGCATCAGCCCGGCGTTGATCAACCTGCACAAGACGCGGCTCAACGACCCGCACCTGTCGATGCTGGGCACCAACGACCACCCCGGCGACTTCCGCTCCAGCGGTTGCAGCGGTTGCCACGTCGTCTATGCCAACGATCGCGACCCGCTGCACTCCGGCCCGTGGGCCGCGTTCGGCCACCGCGGCTTCTCCGCCAGCGATGACCCCACCCTGCCGCGCGACGAGCCCGGCCATCCTGTTCGGCACCGCTTCACCCGCGCCATCCCCACCAGCCAGTGCATGGTCTGCCACATGCACCAGCCCAACAGCTTCCTCAACACCTACCTGGGCTACACCATGTGGGACTACGTCACCGACGGCGAGAAGCTGTGGCCGGCGGCCCAGCGCTACCCCAGCGAGGAGGAGAAACGGCAGAGCCTCGAGCGCAACCCCGAGGGGGCGGCGGTGCGCGGGCGCTGGACCGACCCCGAGTTCCTCGCCACGGTGAGCGAGCTCAACCCACAGCTCCACCAGACCCAGCTCGCCGACTACCACGGTCACGGCTGGGTGTTCGCGGCGGTCTTCAAGCGCGACCGCAAGGGTCGCCTGCTCGACCGCGCGGGCGGGCTGATCGATTGGGACGACCCGCAGCGCTTCGCCAAGGCGGTGCACCTGCAGGACATCCACCTCGAGCGGGGCATGCACTGCGTCGACTGCCACTTCTCGCAGGACAACCACGGCGACGGCCTGCTGCACGGCGAGTACGGCAGCGCCATCGAGATCGGCTGCGAGGACTGCCACGGCTCGGTGGGCGCCTACGCCTCGCTGCGGACCTCCGGTCCGGCGGCGCCTCCCGGCGGCAGCGACCTCGGCCTGGGCACCACTCCCTACGGCGAGCGGCGGTTCGTCTGGCGTACCACGGCCGCCGGGCGCAAGCTCTTCCAGCGCTCGATGCTCGACGAGCGGCGGGAGTGGGAGGTGGTGCAGGTGCACGACACGGTGACCCCCGGCAACCCGCGCTACAACCCGCGGGCGGCGCGCGCCAAGACGCTCGAGCGCGACGCCACCTGGGGCGACACCACGGCGCCGCAGGAGCGCCTGGCCCACGGCGCCGCGCGCATGACCTGCTACACCTGCCACACCGCCTGGACCACCTCCTGCTTCGGCTGTCACCTGCCGCAGGAGGCCAACGCCAAGACGGTGTCGCACCACTACGAGGGAGCGACCAGCCGCAACTACGCCTCCTACAACCCGCAGGTGGTGCGTACCGACGTCTTCATGATCGGCAAGAACGGCGACGCGCTCGGCAACCGCATCGCCCCGGTGCGCTCGTCGAGCGCGCTGGTGATCTCGTCCACCAACCTCAATCGCCAGCGGGTCTACGTCCAGCAGCCGCCGATCTCGGCGCCCGGCTTCGCCAGCCAGGCCTTCAACCCCCACGTGCCACACACCGTGCGCACCACCGAGACTCGTACCTGCAGCGACTGCCACGTCTCGGCGCGCAACGACAACAACGCCTGGATGGCCCAGCTGCTGCTGCTCGGCACCAACACCATGAACTTCGTCGGCCGCTTCGCCTGGGTGGGGCTGGGCGACGACGGGCTCGAGGCGGTGGCGGTCTCCGAGTGGGAGGAGCCGCAGGCGGTGATCGGCAGCACCCTGCATCGCCTGGCCTTCCCCGACTTCTTCCGCTCCCACGAGCAGCGCGGCCGCGAGCTGCGCGAGGCGCACCACCACCACGGGCGCGGCGACATCCGCAGCCTGCAGCTGCGCGGCGAGTACCTCTACACGGCCGCCGGGCCGGCGGGGCTGGTGGTCTTCGACGTCGCCAACATCGACAACAAGGACGCCTCCGAGCGCATCGTCACCACGCCGGTGTCGCCGCTGGGCCAGCGCACCTCGGTTCGCACCCGCGACGCCGCGGCGGTGGCCTTGCCCACCACCGACCCGGTGGCCCCGTGGCGGCAGACCAGCGCGCAGTACCCGCAGAACCGCGAGCAGGCGATGGCTCCCATCTACCACTATGCCGTCGTCGCCGACCGCATCGAGGGGCTGGTGCTGGTCAACGTCGACACCCTCAGCGACGGCGACCCGGAGAACAACTTCCTCACCCGCGAGCCGCTCGCCGGCCAGCCGAGCTTCAACCCCGACGGGGTGCTCACCGGCGCGCGCGCGCTGGCGATTGCCGGCGACACCGTCTACGTCGCCTGCGACCGCGGGCTGGTGGTGGTCGACGTGGTAACGCCGCGCGAGCCCAAGGTGGTTTCCGTGGTCCCCGAGATCGAGCGCCCGACGGCGGTGCAGGTGCAG
>DASYUP010000252.1:0-3282 GCA_036001185.1 Thermoanaerobaculia bacterium | reverse complement strand
GGCGGCGCAGCCGGCGCTCGACGGAGCGGTGGGTGCCCTCCCCGCTCCCGGGGGCGCCATCGCCCCGTCGCTGCGCCACCTCCTCGACAGCAGCGTCGAGGTGGTCTTTCCGCTGGTGCACGGCACCTGGGGGGAGGACGGCACGCTGCAGGGGCTGTGCGAAATGGTCGGCCTGCCTTACGTCGGCTGCGGCGTGCTTCCCAGCGCGGTGGCGATGGACAAGCTGCAGGCCAAGCGGCTGCTCGCCGCCGCCGGGGTGCCGGTGGTGGAGTTCCGCGCCACCTCGCGGCCGCGCTTCGATGCCGATCCGGCGGCCTTCCTGCACGAGTGTGCCGAGCTACCGCTGCCGCTCTTCGTCAAGCCGAGCGTCGGCGGCAGCAGCGTCGGGGTGCAGAAGGTGAAGCGCCTCGACGCCCTCGAGGCGGCGGTGCGGCTGGCGCTGCGCTTCGACGACCAGGTGCTCGTCGAGCGCGGCGTGCGCGGGCGCGAGATCGAGGTCGGCGTGCTCGGCCTGCACCGGCTCGAGGCCTCGAGGGCGGGCGAGATCGTCCCCGGTGCCGAGTTCTATGACTACGCCGACAAGTACCTGACCGACGCCGCGCAGCTCATCGCCCCCGCCGAGCTGCCCACCGTGGTCGAGGAGCGCATCCGCCAGCAGGCCATCGATGCCTTTGCCGCCATCGGCGGCTGGGGCATGGCGCGGGTCGACTTCCTGCTCGAGGGGGAGCGCCCCTACGTCAACGAGATCAACACCATCCCCGGCTTCACCCGCATCTCGATGTACCCCCGGCTGTGGGCGCTCACCGGGGTGCCGCTGCCGATGCTGGTCGAGCAGCTGGTGGAGATCGCCCGCCGGCGCCACGCCGAGCGTCAGGGGCTCGACGAGGGGATCAAGGGCTGGCTGGCCGAGCTGGGGTCCCGGCGGTAAGGCCGCCCGCGCCGGCGGCTAGCGGTCCTGGCTGAGCAGCGGCCCCAGCCCAGCGCGGGTGACGACCGAGCGGAAGCCCTTGCGCAGTAGGCGGTCCCGCACCTCCTGGGCGGCGTCGAGGTCGGCGAAGGTGCCGATCCGCACGCGGTACCAGGGGAGGGACTCCTCGATGCGCGCCTCGGGGAAGGCGTCCGCCAGCCGCGACAGCAGGGCGTCGGCGCGCCGGCGGTCCTGGAAGGCGCCGACCTGCACCGTCAGCACCGTGGCCTCCGGTAGCGTCACGGCGCCCATCTCGATGACCCGCAGCTCGATCTCGGCCGTTCCCGTGCGCACCATGTCGAGCTCGGTGGCGGCGGCGAAGGAGAGGTCGAGGATGCGTCCGCGGACGAAGGGGCCACGGTCGTTGACCCGCACCTGCACCCGGCGGTCGTTGGCGAGGTTGCGCACCTCGACGACGGTGCCCAGCGGCAGCTGCCGGTGGGCGGCGGTCATCAGGTACATGTCATAGCGCTCGCCGTTGGCGGTGCGCTGGCCGTGGAAGGGGAAGCCGTACCAGGAGGCCTCGCCGCGCTCGGTCCAGCCGATGCGCACGCGCTCGCGGCCGGCGCTGCGGCAGCCGGCGAGGGCAACGGCGAAACAGACGCACAGCAGCGCCACCCAAGGCAGCGCCCGGCCCCCCGACGATCGAATGCGTCCCCTCCGGCTCATGGTCCCGCCGACCGCCGAAGGGCGGCCGAGCAGGCCCATTATAGGCAATGCCGCGGGCGAGGCGTAAAGGAGGCGTCAGATACGCGGTGCCTCGACGCTCGCGGGAGCGAGCCGGGCGAGCCGCAGGCGTACCACCGCCGCCAGGAACTCGCGCGTCTGCGCGGCGGCGCGGCCGGTGAAGCGCGCCGGCTCCAAGGCCGCCTCCATCTCCGCCGCCGAGAGGCCGAACCCGGCGTCGCCGGCGACCAGCGGCACCAGCGGGTTCTCCTCGCCGCGCTCCACCGCCTCCTGGGCCTGGAGCGAGTGCCGGCGCAGCCGCTCGTGGAGCTCCTGCCGGTCGCCGCCGCGCAGGGAGGCGGCCATCAACCAGCTCTCGGTGGCCATGAAGGGGAGCTCCTGACGCACCCGCCGCCGCACGGTCGCCTCACGGACCCGTAGGCCCTGGGCGATGTGGGCCGCCAGGTTGACCACCGCGTCGGCGGTGAGGAAGGCATCGGGGATCACCAGCCGCCGGTTGGACGAGTCGTCGAGGCTGCGCTCGAGCCACTGGGTGGCCGCGTTGAGCGGGCCGTTCTGGGCGTCGGTGATCAATCGTCGGGCGAGCCCGCACATGCGCTCGGCGCGCACCGGGTTGCGCTTGTAGGCCATGGCGGAGGAGCCCACCTGCGCCTCGTCGAACGGCTCGGCGAGCTCGCCCACGCCCTGCAGCAGCCGCAGGTCGGTGCCCAGCTTGTGGGCGCTCTCGCCGATGCCAGCGAGGGCCGCGAGCACCTGGCTGTCCTGCTTGCGGGTGTAGGTCTGGCCGGTCACTGGGAAGCTGCCGGCAAAGCCCAGCCGCGCGGCGAGCCGGCGATCCAGCTCGGCCACCTTCCCATCGTCACCGTCAAAGAGGGTGAGGAAGCTCGCCTGGGTGCCGGTGGTCCCCTTGACCCCACGGCATCGCAAGGCCCCCCGGCGGTGCTCCACCTCGTCGAGGTCGATGAGGGCGTCCTGGATCCACAGGCAGGCCCGCTTGCCGACGGTGGTGAGCTGGGCCGGCTGGAAGTGGGTGTAGGCGAGGCAGGGAAGGTCGGCCCACCGCTCCGCGAAGTCGGCCAGCCCACCAACCAGTGCGCCCAGCCGCCCCTCGAGCAAGACCAGTCCCTCGCGCTGCAGCAGCACGTCGGCGTTGTCGGTGAGAAAGGCGCTGGTGGCGCCGAGGTGCAGCACCCCACCGGCTTCGCCGGCGAGCTCGGCGAAGTGCCGCAGGTGCGCCACCACGTCGTGGCGGGTGGCCCGCTCGAGCTCGGCGACGCGATCGAAGTCGATCTCCCCTTCCACCCGCTCGAGGGCCGCCAGCTGCTCGCCGCTGATCGGCAACCCCAGCTCCGCCTGACACCGGGCCAGCGTCACCCACAGCCGGCGCCAGGTGAGATACCGATGACGAGGCGCAAAGATGGCCGTCATCTCGCGGCTGGCGTAACGGTCGTAGAGCGGGTTGCTGGGCTCCATCGCCGGTCGATTCTCCTACACACCGATCTTCCTCTTGAACTCCACCGCGAAATGGCGTCGGCTTCCCGGACGATGAAGTCTGGGTTCCGATGGCGTCTCGCCGCGGCATGGGGCGCGCCGGGGGGAGGGCTCCCGCCCGCGCGGAGGCGCCGTCT
>DASYUP010000251.1:0-2120 GCA_036001185.1 Thermoanaerobaculia bacterium | reverse complement strand
GCCGCGGCAGCAGGTGCGCGTCGAGCTCGAGGGCCAGCGCCTCGAGGTGCTGGCGCCGCAACCGTGGGGCGAAGGCTTCGCCATCGAGCCCTTCGCCCGCCACTGCCTGCTCCGCGGCGTCGACGCCATCGACTACTTGCTCTCGCGTGGCGCCGAGATCGCCCGCTTCGAGGAAACCCATCCGCCGCGCGTCGACACCCGCCGCGGCCCCGGCGCGGCCGTCCTGGCGGCCGCCGCATCCGCAGGAGGTAGGCCATGAGGTTCCGCATCGCCGTGCTGCCCGGCGACGGCATCGGCCCCGAGGTCGTCGCCGCCGCCACCCACGCCCTCGCCGCCGTGGCGGCGACCTGCGGCCATCGCTTCGACCTCGAGGAGCTGCCCATCGGCGCCGTGGCCATCGCCCGCTACGGCAAGCCGCTGCCCGAGGAGACCGCCCGCGCCGCCGCGGCGGCCGACGCCGTGCTGCTCGGCGCTGTCGGCGACCCGCGCTTCGGCCCCGAGGCCAACCCGCGCCCGGAGCAGGGGCTGCTCGAGCTGCGCGAGCTCCTCGGGGTGTTCGCCAACCTGCGGCCCATCCCCATGTTCCCCGCCGCCACCGACTCCTCGCCGTTGCGGCCCGAGCGGACGGAAGGCTGCGACCTGCTGTTCGTGCGCGAGCTCGCCGGCGGCCTCTACACCGGCCCGCGCAGCGAGCAGGGCGACGGCGAGAGCGCCTTCGACACCATGCTCTATTCGGTGTCCGAGGTGGAGCGCGTGGCGCGCGTCGCCTTCGAGGCGGCGCGCCGCCGCACCGGCCGGCTGACCTCGGTCGACAAGGCCAACGTCCTCGCCTCCTCGCGCCTCTGGCGGCGCACCGTCGAGGCGGTGGCGCAGGACTACCCCGACGTGCGGCTCGAGCACGCCTACGTCGACGCCTTCGCCATGGCGCTGCTCATCGATCCGCGCCGCCACGACGTCGTGCTCACCGAGAACCTCTTCGGCGACATCCTCTCCGACGAGGCGGCGGCGCTCGCCGGCTCGCTCGGGGTGCTGCCCTCGGCGTCGCTGGGCGCCAATCCCCCCGGCCTCTTCGAGCCGGTGCACGGCTCGGCGCCGGAGCTCGCCGGGCGCAACCGCGCCAACCCGGTGGGGGCGATTCTCTCCGCCGCGCTGCTGCTGCGCCACGGCCTCGACCTGCCGGAGGAGGCCACCATCGTCGAGCGCGCGGTGACCGCGGTGCTGGCCGACGGCCTGCGCACCGCCGACCTCTGCCGGGCCGGCGAGATCTGCGCCTCGACCAGCGAGCTGTCGGCAGCCATCCACACGGCGATCAAGGACCCACCCTGGGCGTTGCCCTGGATCTGAGAAAGGGAGACAGGTAGCACGCCATGCAACGTACCGGTGCGGAAATCCTCTGGGACGCCGTGCGCGAGGAAGGGGTGGACGTCATCTTCGGCTACCCCGGCGGCGCCATCCTGCCTGCCTACGACGCCCTCTCGCGCGCCGCCATCCACCACGTGCTGGTGCGCCACGAGCAGGGCGCCACCCACATGGCCGACGGCTACGCCCGCGCCTCCGGCAAGGTGGGGGTGGCCGTCGCCACCAGCGGTCCGGGAGCGACCAACATGGTCACCGGCCTGGCGACGGCGATGATGGACTCCTCGCCCATCGTCTGCATCACCGGTCAGGTGGGCAGCAGGCTGATTGGATCCGACGCCTTCCAGGAAACCGACATCACCGGCGTCACCCTCCCGATCACCAAGCACAACTACCTGGTGACGCGCGCCGAAGATGTGGCGGCAGCCGTGCGCGAAGCGTTTCTCGTCGCGCGTTCGGGCCGGCCCGGACCAGTGCTCCTCGACATCACCAAGGACGCGCAGCAATCGAAGGCGGAGTTCGACTGGGACGCGGCGGCGCCGCGGCGCGCGCCCGGCCGGCCGCTGCCGCCGCTCGATCGCGATGCGCTCGCGCGCGCGGCCGAGTTGATCCAACAGGCCGAGCGTCCGCTGATCCTGGCGGGGCGCGGCGTCATGCTATCGGACGCGATGTCGCTGCTGCGCTCGTTCGCTGAACATGCGGACGTACCGGTCGCGATGACGCTGCTGGGCATCGGCGGCTTCCCCGCCTCGCATCCGCTCAAT
>DASYUP010000250.1:0-5586 GCA_036001185.1 Thermoanaerobaculia bacterium | reverse complement strand
AACCGTACTGCGCCTCAGGCGCGAGCCCAGCACGCTCGGCGCCGCGCCATAGACTCTCCGTCGTGCCGAGCCCGCCTGCCTCGCTGCGCGTCGAGCCCTTCACCATCGCGGTCGAAGACGCCGTTCTCGCCGACCTGCAGGCGCGCATCCGTGGCACCCGATGGCCGGAGCCCGCTCCCGGGCCGGCCTGGTCGCAGGGCACCGATCGGGACTACCTGCAGCGGCTGCTCGCCTACTGGGCCGACGGCTTCGACTGGCGGGCGCAGGAGCGGGCCCTCAACGCCTATCCGCAATTCCAGGCCGAGCTCGACGACGTGCGCATCCACTTCGTGCACCAGCGCGCGGTGCACGGCCAGGGCATTCCGCTCATCTTCACCCATGGCTGGCCGAGCTGCTTCGTCGAGCTGCTGCCGCTGGTGCCGCTGCTCACCGACCCGGCGAGCCACGGCATCGACGGCCCGGCGTTCGACCTCGTGATCCCCTCGCTGCCCGGCTATGGCTTCTCGCAGCGCCCGCCGCGTACCGGTGTCAACTACCGCTACGTCGCCGGTCTCTGGCACCGCCTGATGCGCGGCCTCGGTTACGAGCGCTACGGCACCGGCGGCGGCGACTTCGGCGCCGGCGTCGCCACCTACATGGCGCTCGACGATCCGCAGGCCATCCTCGGCGTCCATCTCAGCACTCCCGAGATCGCCCCCTATACTGGCCCGGGGTCACGGCCGCTCTCCCCGGCGGAGCGCGTCTACGCCGAGCAGACCGCGGCCTGGGACGCCGTCGAGCGCGGCTACAGCGCCATCCAGTCGACCAAGCCGCAGACCCTCGGCTACGGCCTCAACGACTCGCCAGCGGGCCTCGCCGCCTGGATTCTCGAGAAGTGGCGGTCGTGGACGGACAGCGGCGGCGACCTCGACGGCCGCTTGTCGCGCGACTTCCTGCTCACCCTGCTCACCGTCTACTGGGTGAGTGAGAGCATCACCACCACGCTGCGCGACTACTTCGACAACCGCTGGTTTCCCGCCGGCCTGGGGCCGGACGACTTCGTCCACGCCCCCACCGGCATCGCCGTCTTCGCCCACCACCACGTCTCCGAGGGCGAGCCGCCTCGGGAGTGGGCCGAGCGCCTCTACAATGTGCGCCGATGGACCCGCATGCCTCGCGGCGGCCACTTCGCCGGGGCGGAGGAGTCCGAGCGGCTCGCCCGCGACATCGCCGCTCTCTTCGCCGAGCCCTGACACCCGCCGAGCCGTGAGCACCCACCCCGCGATCCGGTGCCTCGCGCTGGCGGCGGCGGCGCTGGCGACGGTCGCCTGTGGTGGCGTCGCGCCGGCGAAGCCATCGCGGCCGGCCTACGTGCCGACAGTGGGCCGCCTCGAGCTCGTCCGCCTGCTGCGCCGGCGCGACTTCGACGCCCTCGAGCGGCGGCTCGGCGAGCTGCAGGAGGCCTTCGAGCGCGACGTCGAGCGCGAGGCCGACATGGCGGTGGCCGTGCGCGCCTTCCGCACCGCCGACCCGGCGCTCGAGCCCATCCTCGCCGCCTGGCTGACGGCCCGCCCGCGTTCGGCCTTCGCGCACCTCGGGCGGGCCAAGTACTTCGCCCGCGTGGGATGGGAGCGCCGCGGGGGCCGCTGGGCGCGCGACACCTCGGAGCAGCAGTTCCGCGCCATGGCGGCGTCGCACGCGCTCGCCGCCAGCGAGGCACGAGCGGCGCTGGCGCTGGAGCCCCGGCTGCTGGAGGCGCACGAGGTGCTGCTCGAGGTGGCCAACGCCGAGGGCGCGACGGCGCGTTGCGGCGAGCTCACCCGCGACGCCCTGCGGGTCGCGCCCGCCAGCTTCCGCATCCGCGCGGCGCACGCCGGCTGCCTGCTGCCGCGCTGGGGCGGGTCGGAGGCGGCGCTGCGCGAGCTCGCCGCCGGCGCCACGCCCTACCTCGACGCCAACCCGCGGCTCGCCGCCCTCGCCGGCTTCGTCGACTGGGACCGCGGCACGCTGGCGCGCTCGCGCAAGGACTACGGCGAGGCGGTGGCGCACTTCGACAAGGCCCTCGCCGCCGGCGAGCATTGGGAGTTCCTGGAGGACCGCGGCTGGGCTCGATACCGCCTGGAGGCCTACGAGCCGGCGCTGGCCGACTTCACCCGCGCGCTCGAGCTGGTGCCGCAGGAGCCCGAGGTGCTGGTCGACCGCGGCTGGGCCTTGGTGAAGCTGGGCCGCCTCGACGACGCCGTCGCCGACTATCGTCTCGCCCTGGAGGTCGATCCCAGCGAGAGCCGGCTCGAGGGCCTCCGCCGCCGGCTGGTCCACGACCTGGTGCAGGCGGCGCGCGCCGCCTGGTACAGCGACCGCGCCGGCGCCTCGGCGCTGCTGCGCCAGGCGCGCGAGGTCGACCCCAGCTACTCGCCGCGCTGAGGCTCAGCGAGCCGTCGGCAGGGTGTACTCCAGCACGTACGAGTGCTTGCCGTCGGCGGCGATCTCGATCCCCATCTGGCCGCTGAGGCCCGCCAGCTCGCCGGTGCCGGAGTCGGGCACCACGGTGATCGACAGCTCCTGGCTGCTGCTCGTCCTGATGCCCCGGTGCACCAGCGCGAAGCTGCCTTTGCGTCCCGCCAGCGTGCCGGTGACGCGCTCCACTGCGACGTAGGCGCCCGAGGTCGGGATGGCGCCGCCGGCGGCCAGCATCTGTCCCTGGCCGGTGGCCTCGAGGTCGCCGTGGTACTGCTTGTCGAGGGTCATGCGGGCGAGGGCCGCCGCCCCCGCCTGCTCGTCCGCCTGGGGATTCATTTTCACGTCGAAGGGTCCGCTGGCTCGAGTCGTCATCGCCGCCCTCTCCTCTGGTTGCGCCGCTGCGGGCGCCGCTGGATGCGCCGGCGAGCCCAGGCCCAGGGACAGGCAGAGGGCCGTCAAGGCCAGGGCCGCGGCGCGCGATTGCTGGTTCATGGCTCGGTTCTTCATGGTCGGGATGGTACCGTCGCCTCCGACCCGGGGATTGAACAAACGCGACAGCCAGGGACGAAACCCCGCGGACACGCCGGATGGTGAGGCCGAAGCTCGTCAAACCGCGCGGCATCCTCCACGCCCGGGTGGGGGACCCCGGGCCCGGTTATGCTCGCTACTGGCCGGCCGACGACCTCGCCCCCTTGGTCGAGCACTTCTGGCGCCTCGTCTGGGACCTGCCCGAGCCGGGCCAGGCGGAGGTGCTGTCGCACCCCTCCGTCCACCTCGCCTTCGAGCGCGGCCGCTCGGGCGTCAACGGGGTCGTTACCGGCCGTTTCACTCGCCGCCTCGAGGGCAAGGGGCGCATCCTGGGCGTCAAGTTCCGGCCCGGCGGCTTCCGGCCGTTCCTGGGCGGGCCAGTCTCGACCCTCACCGACCGCACGGTGCCGGTCGGCGAGGTTTTCGGTAGCGCCGGCGCGACGCTGGAGGAGCACGTGCTGGCCCAGGCCGACGACGGCGCGGCTTTCGAGCTGGTGCAGTCGTTCCTGCGCGGCCGTCAACCCGTGGCCGACGAGACCGTCGAGCTGGTCGGCCGCATCACCGATCGCGTCGCCAGCGATCGCGAGATCACCCGCGTCGAGCATCTCGTCCGCGAGCTCGGCATCGGCACCCGCAAGCTCCAGCGGCTCTTCGACGACTACGTCGGCGTCAGCCCGAAGTGGGTCATCCAGCGCTATCGCCTGCACGAGGCGGCCGAGCGCATCGCCCTCGGCACGGCGATCGACTGGGCGGCGCTGGCGCTCGATCTCGGCTATGCAGACCAGGCGCACTTCATCCGCGACTTCCGCCGGCTGGTCGGCCGCTCGCCGGCGAGCTACGCCAAGGCCTTCTAGGCGATCCGACTCAGGGCCGCCCCGCCCACCCCGTCATCAGCACGACGAGGGGAGCGCTGCCCAGGGCGAGCAGCGCCGGGGTGACCAGCCAGCGCACCGGCGGCGGCGCCACCAGTCCCCGGCCGATCGCGGCGATGGCGGCGTAGGCGGCGAAGGTCGCCCACAGCGCCCCCAGAGCCACACCGCTCCAGAGCACCAGCGAGCCGCCGGTCAGCTCGTCGCCGGCGTAGCCCGCATACCCGAAGATGCCGATCGCCGGCGGCAGCCAGAGCGCCGCCCCGATGTTGAGCGCCCGGACGAAGCTCGCCAGGGTCAGCCGTCTCCTCATCCCGGATCCCCTATTCGCAGCCGCTGCAACCAGCGGCAAACTAGCGGGGCGGCCGTCGCGGCCGCGGCCGGACCGACACCGACTTGATGACCGTGTACCCCCGGCCGCTGGTCGGCAGGGGGACCTTGCTCAGCGCCACCGCGGTGGCGAGGAGGGTCTCCACCTCCGGCCGGCCGATGACGGCGGCGTCAGCGAGGCGGAGGAACCGCCCCTGGCCGCTGCCGAACAGCAGGCCGCGCGGGTCCGGAAGGCGTGCCCCTTGCGTGAAGCAGAGATCGATCGCCCGCGCGTAGACGCCCATCGAGACGATGACGTCGCCGATCCGTTCGGTGGGGCCGAAGCCGATGGCCAGCGCGTTGTCGTTCTCGTAGACGAGCTCGACCGCGGTGGGCAGGTGGCGGCGCAGGGCCGCGTGGACCGCCCGCGCCAGGCGCGCGATCGACCGATCGAAGCCGGCGATGAAGCCGGCGAGCTGCCTGACCGGCGACGCAGCCGGGCCGGGCTGGAGGGTGGTCTCCACTGGATGGCCTCGTCTGCTTAGACGGACGCGGGTGCCCGTTTTCCCCCTTCACCTGGGGGCGCTGGCGCCGCCGCTAGCCCCTGGCCGCCCCGGCTGTCGCGTCTCGCTACAGCCAGCGCCTGACCCTGGCGCGGTACGTGTCGTAGGCCGGCCCGAACTTGGCGGCGAGGTAGCGCTCCTCCCGCTTGACGACGCCGAAGTGGAGGAGGGCGAAGAGCACCGCCAAGGCGACCAGCAGCCAGACGCTGTTGCCCGCCACCGCGAGCCCGAGGACGACCGCCATGAAGGCCACGTAGATGGGGTTGCGCGTGAAGCGATAGACCCCCGACGAGACGACGGCGGTGCTGGGCTGGTACGGATTCGGTGTGGTGGCGTGCCGGTGGAGCTGCCGCACGGCGGCGAGGAAGAGGACGCCGGCCGCCAGCAGAATGGCAACGCTGATGCCCACGCGCACGCCGGTGGACCAAGGGGCGAGCGGCAGGCTCACGAAGCGCTCGGCGACGAAGCCGGCGAGGACGCAGGCGACGGTCAGCAGTGGCGGGGGAGCGAGGATCCCCGCGGTGTCGGGCTGGGTCACTGGGGGTCGAGCCGGCGGTCGCTGGCCACTAGCCGCGAGCGAGCACTGCCGTGCCCTGTTGCTTGACGACCGGCGAGAAGAGCGTCCGATCGTTGACGACGCGCTCGACGGCCTCGCGCCCCCCCGCCGACGCGAGCAGCAGGTCGTAGGCGGGCTCGACCGCGGCCTCGGTGGGGAACTGGCCGTTGACCAGCAGGAACTCCACCACCGGCAGGTCGTGGGCTCGCATGGCGGCGCCGAGGAGACTCTGCGACAGGTCGGCGTGCAGCGCGTTGCCCTTGTTCTCGCTGGCGCGCAGCTCGCCGAGGATCTTCTTGAGCTCGTCGACGGCATGCAGGCG
>DASYUP010000249.1:0-7216 GCA_036001185.1 Thermoanaerobaculia bacterium | reverse complement strand
CGACGCCGAGCAGCATCTGGAACTCGTAGCGCTCGCGCGGCACACGGTGGCGGTCGAGCAGCGCCACGGCCGAGGCGACGAGGTACTCGTCGTGGGTGGCGATGCCGACGTAGACGCCGCGGCCGAGCAGCTTGTCGAGCGCGGCGACGAAATTCGCGCGCACCGTCTCGAACCCCTTCCACGCCACCTCGCGCGGCTCGACGTAGATGCCCTTGCACAGCCGCACGTTGACCGGCCAGGGCGCCTGGCCGCCCGCCGCCGGCAGCTCGGCGACGTCGCACAGGGTGCGCCGCATGTAGGCCTGCAACACCACGCCGACGTTGCCGTAGCGCTGGTAGAGGTCGCGGTAGAGGCGCAGCGTCGCCTCGGTGGTGGTGCGGTCCTCCATGTCGATGCGCACGAAGGTGCCGAGCCGGTGCGCCGCCGCCACCAGCCGCTCGACGTTGTCGGCGCACAGCGCCTCATCGATCTTGAGCCCGAACATGGTGGGCTTGATCGACACGTTGGCGTCGAGCTTCTCGGCGGCGATGGCGTCGAGGACGCGCAGGTACTCCTCGGTGGCGGCGGTGGCGCGCTGCCGCTCCGTCACCTCCTCGCCCAGCACGTCGACGGTCGCCATCGCCCCCTCGCCGTTGAGCTGCCGCACGGTGGCGACGGCATCGGCGAGGGTGGCGCCGGCGACGTAGCGCCTCGCCACCCGCCAGACGAGCGGCCGCGGCATCAGCGGCAGCGTGCGAACGAGCAGGCTGGAGAAGAGACCCACGGCGGCGAAGGCTAGCGCAATTCCTGCCAGCGGCGCGGTGCTGCCGCGGGTTTGACGTCATTGCGAGGAGCGCAGCGACGAAGCAATCTCGACGCCGAGATCGCCACGGGCCTGCGGCCCTCGCGATGACGGGAGGCGTGGCTAGGCGCGCGGCTGACCGTCGTGCACCGCCTCGGCGCCGTCGCCGTTGCCCGGCGCATCTACTACCCAGCGCACCGACTTGCTGCAGGGGCAGACGCCGCCGACCCGCCGCAGGTTGGGCGACGCCGCGGTGGCCTCCTTGAAGGTCAGCTCGCCGGCGACGAGCTTGCGCAGTACCTCCACGAAGCCCTGGAAGTCGCGGCCGGCGAGGTACTGCTCGGGCAGCTCGCGCGAGAGGTAGCGCACGTACTCCTCGACGTCGGTGAAGACCTCGCCGTCGACGCCCACCAGGTGGAAGGCGGGCTCGCCGCGGCGGCGAAAGAACTCCCTGTGCGGCATGCGCAGCAGCTCCTCCGGCCTGGCCACTCCCTCCACCACCTCACCGCCGAGCAGCCGCTCGAGCACGGCATGGGCCTGGGCGTGGTCGAGCTCGGGCTTCCGCGCCCGCACGAAGCGCAGGTTGAGGTCGCGCACCATCTTGGCGACCTCCTGGTAATAGGCGTCCTGCGCCTCGCCGTTCTTCATTGGCTTCAAGCCGAACTTGACGTTGGTGTCGCCGCCCTTCTCGTGGCCGAACATCTCGAGGCCGCGGGGCAGCCACTTGTTGAGGTGCTTCTGCAGCACCGCCATCGACACCCACACCTCGCCGCGCGCCGCGTCCTCCACCATCCGCCGCCAGGGGACGACACCGGTGGCGAGGTGGAAGGCCTCCTCGCGCAGCATCTGCGGCATGCTCTCGGCCATCGGCTGGTAGGCGGAGACGCGCTGCATCGACAGCTGGTACTTGCCGACGCGATCGATCAAGGCGCAGAAGATGATGTTGTCGACGAAGGAATCGAAGTCGATGTTGAAGGCGCCCAGCACGTGGCTGCCGGTGCGCATCGACAGGATCTCCTCGACGATCTCGGCGCCGCTCTCCTTCGACACGCTCGACCAATCGTCATCGAGCAGCAGGTGGAGCATCTGGTAGCCGTGGCGCAGCTCCTCGGCCATCATGCGCAGCACCCAGAACTGGTCCTGCTCCTGCTGCGCGCGGGCGAGGGTGAGCTGGTGTTGCTGGATGGAGCCGAACTCGGTGGAGGCCTGGGCGCGGATGGCAGCCAGCAGGTGGTGCGCCTGCTCCTCGCGCATCTCGCAGGCGCGCGTGTACTTCGGCTTGCCCTGTTCGTCCCCCACCTCGATGGTGGTGCACATGCCGCACTCGCGGTGGGCGCAGAGGCGGAAAGGCTCGTCGGTGGGGAAGAACTTCTCCCAGTTGTCGAGCAAGATCGAGTAGTCGGGCAGGAAACGCTCCCGCCAGCGCTCGACGGCGTCGTGGAACTTGCCCGGCAGCGTCGTCGTGTTGGTGCTCATGATCCCCTCTTGGTGGCGTCGAGCTCGAGCGCCAGCGCCTTGACCGGCGCCGGGTGGAAGCCCAGGGCGGCGAAGAACGCCTCGATCTGCGGCCGGGTGTCGTCCACCAGCGTCTGCACGCGGTGCGCTCCCTGGGCGCGGAAGCGGTCGAGCATGGCGCTGGCGAGCTGGCGGCCGACAGTGCGCCCTTGGAAGCCCGGATCCACTCCCAGCACTTCAACCCAGCCGGTGGGCTCCTCCATTCCGAACTCTCCCGCCCGCATCTCGCCGAGCATGAAGCCCACCACCTTGCCGCCGGCGGTGGCGACGAACGAGCCCTCGGGGTCGCGTCGCAGATAGTAGAAGAGGCGCTTCTCCCACACCTCCGGCCGGTAGCGGCCGCCGATCTTCTCGTCGATGGCGGCGATATCCTCGATGTCCAGCTCCTCGACGGGACGGATGCGGACCTCGCTCGTCTGGTCGCCCATGGTCACCTTTCTTGGCCGGGAATCCGCGGGTGGGGCCGCACGGTGCGGCCACCCCGGATGATAGCGCGGCGGCAGGCCCCCGCGCTCCCGTGGCTACTTGCTCGCCGGCCGCCCGGCGGGCGTGGCCGGCCACTTCGCCACCGCGTGGCGCACCGGCTGGACGGTGCGCAGGTAGTGAGGGCCGTGGTTCGCGACCGGCGCACTGGCCGGCGGCGAACCGCCGTAGCATGCGCGCCGTGCCGGCGACCCGACCGCTGCGCGTCCACCTGGCCCTGGCCTTCGTCCAGCTCCTCTTCGCCGGCTTCGCGGTGGTCGGCAAGGTGGTGCTGGCGTCGATGTCGCCCCTCGCTCTCGCCGGGCTGCGGGTGCTCGGCGCCACGCCGCTGCTGCTGTTGCTGGCGGCGCGCCGGGGACGTCCCCTGCCGGCGGTCCGCGACGTGCCACGCCTGCTGCTGCTCGGCCTGCTCGGCGTCACCGCCAACCAGCTGCTGTTCGTCTTCGGCCTGCAGCGCACCACCGCCACCAACGCCTCCATCCTCGTGCTCGCCATCCCGGTCTTCGCGGTGGCGGTGGGCGCCTTGCTCGGCGTAGAGAAGCCGTCGCCGCGGCAGCTCGCCGGTGTCGCCCTCGCCGTCGCCGGCGCGCTGGCGCTCCTCCATCCGGGCCGCATGGTGCTCGAGCCGGCGACCTCGATCGGCAACGCGCTCATCCTCACCAACTGCCTGGCCTACGCCTTCTTCCTGGTGCTGCAGCGGCCGCTGCTCGACCGGCTGCCGTGGGAGACGGTGATCGCCTGGGCCTTCCTGCTCGGCGGCCTGATGACGCTGCCCCTCGCCTGGCACGACCTCGTGGCGCTGCCGGCACGGCCGCCCGGCACGAGCGCCTGGATCGGCGTCGCTTACATCGTCCTGCTGGCGACCTTCGTCGGCTACGCGCTCAACACCTGGGCAGTGCAGCGCTCGTCGCCATCGCTGGTGGCGGCTTACACGACTCTGCAGCCGTTCTTCGCCGCCGGGTTGGCAGTGGCCTTCCTCGGCGAAAGGCTGGGTTGGGCGGAGCTCATCGGCTTCGCCATGATCGCCGGAGGGCTGGGGCTGGTAACGGCGCGGCGTGTCGCCGACGAACCCGAGCAGGCACCGGCCCTTCTGGAGTAGGGGGGCAACGTGCCTGCCCCCGGGTGGGGGTCCTAGGCTTTCCTAGCCTTCTCGAGAGTGCGCCGCGGCCGCCGCCACGTGCTCGTGCGCGTGGTAGGAGCTGCGCACCAGCGGGCCGGCCTCGCAGTGGGCGAAGCCGAGGGCGAGGGCGTGCCGGCGATAGGCAGCGAACTCGTCGGGGTGGACGTAGCGGTCCACTGGCAGGTGGCGCGTCGTCGGCTGCAGGTACTGGCCGATGGTGAGGATCTCCACGCCGGCGCCGCGGATGTCGCCCAGCGTCGCCTCCACCTCGGCCGGCGTCTCGCCGATCCCCACCATGATGCCCGTCTTCACCCGCCCGGCGTGGTCGCCGCGGTCGCGCCGCGCCGCCGCCTCGGCGAGCAGCGCCAGGCTGCGGTCGTAGCGGCTGCCCGGCCGCGCCTGCCGGTACATGCGCGGCACCGTCTCCATGTTGTGCGAGAAGACCTCGGGCGCGGCGCCGAGCACCAGGTCGAGGGCATCGGGAACGCGCCGGAAGTCGGGCGTCAGCACCTCGACGGCGGTGCCCGGGTTGCGCTCGTGGATCGCCGCGATCACCTGCGCGAAGTGGCGGGCGCCGCCGTCAGGAAGGTCGTCGCGGTCGACCGAGGTGACCACCGCGTGGCGCAGCCCCATGGCCGCCACTGCCGTGGCGACGTGGGCCGGCTCGGCGGCGTCGACGCCGGGGCGGGGCTTGCCCGAGGTGACGGCGCAGAAACCGCAGCGCCGCGTGCAGACGTCGCCGAGGATCATGAAGGTGGCGGTGCCGTGTTCGCCCCAGCACTCGTAGATGTTTGGGCAGCGTGCCTCCTGACAGACGGTGTGGAGGTCGAGCTTCTCCACCAGCTGCTTGACCTGGTGAAACTGGCCAGGGGTGGCGAGCCGGATGCGCAGCCACTCCGGACGCGCGGCGCGCGGCGGCGGCGCCTCGCGACTGCCGCCGATCAGGATCAGGCCGTCGCTCATCCGCATCAGTGTATCGGAGGCCCGACTCGGCACCCCACTTGGCACCCCACTTGGCACCCCCACTTGGCACTCGACTTGGCCCCCTTCGTTGGCCCGCTCCCGTACGTAGGGGTAGGATCCGCGCCAACACGACACCGACCGTCGCTGCGGCGCTCATCCGCGCCACCCAGAGGAGGGAACCATGCACCACGCCATCCTGCGCTGCCTGATCGCGGCCACCGTCGTCCTCGCCCTCGCCGCGCCTCCCGCCGGCGCCAGCAACCTGGCCGATCTGATCCCCAACCTGCTGGGCACCGAGATTCGCCTGGCGCCGCCGACCGGGCCCTTCCCGAGCCACGCGGCCCACTTCCGCGACGAGTCGCTGGCCCTCGCCGCCACCGGCCGCACCCTCGACCAGAGCCTAGGGCAGCAGTTCTCCTCGGTTCCGCTCGCCAACTCCGCGGGCGGCTTCTCCTACACGCTGGATCCGGCACTCGGCACCTTCACCCGCAACACCGACTCCTTCGGGCCGGTCTTCACCGAGCGCGCGCTCACCATCGGCCGCGGCAAGCTCAACCTCGGTTTCAACTACCTGCAGGCGAGCTACGACAAGCTCGACGACCTGTCGCTCGACAGCGGCGCGATCCAGTTCCAGCTCGGGCACCAGGACGTTCCGGGGGCCAACTTCTTCGAAGGTGACGTCATCGGCGTCAGGACCTTCCTCGACCTCAAGAGCCGCACCGGCGTGTTCTTCGCCAACTACGGGGTCACCGACCGCATCGACGTCGGCGTCGCCGTGCCCATCGTCAAGGTCGACATCGACGCCCGCGCCGAGCTCAAGATCAACCGACTGTCGACCGCCGGCCAGCCCACCATCCACGTCTTCACCAACGGCACCGACAGCGAGCGGCTGACCGCCAGCGACAGCGCCAGCGGTGTCGGCGACGTCGTCCTGCGCGGCAAGCTGCGGGTCGCCGACTGGTTCGCCACCGCGCTCGACGTGCGGCTGCCCACCGGCGACGAGAAGAACCTGCTGGGCACCGGCTTCACGCAGACCAAGCTGACGCTGCTCGCCTCCGGCAGCTTCGGCCGCGCCGGGTTGCACAGCAACCTCGGCTACAGCGTCGCCTCCGGCAACAGCAGCGTGCTGAGCGACCTGCCGGACGAGCTCTCCTATGCGCTGGGGCTCGACGTCGCCGTCCACCCGCGGGTGACGGTGGCCGCCGAGGTCCTCGGGCGCACGCTCTACGACGTCACCCGCGTGGTGTCGACCCAGGTGAGCCACTCGTTCCAGGCCGGTCCCGGCGGTCCGATCCAGACGACCCAGCTGCCGCAGGTGACCTTCGCGCGTGCCGATCAGCACCTCTTCTACGGTTCGCTGGGAGCGAAGTTCAACCCCGGTGGCAACCTGTTGGTCTCCGCCGACGCCCTCATTCCACTGAGCAACGACGGCTTGCAGGCCAAGGGCGTGGTGACGGTCGTGGGCCTCGAGTACAGCTTCTAGCTGTTGTTGGCCGTCATCGCGAGCGAAGCGAAGCGATCTCGACGTTGCGGCGTCGAGACTGCTTCGTCGCTGCGCTCCTCGCAATGACGAGAGCGCGGGCGCTCAGAGTGCGTCGATGCCGTCGATCAGCCAGCTCGTGCCGCCACCGCGGTGGAGGCGGAAGCGCACCTTCTGGCTGCTCGACAGCGCCCGCCCGACCTTGGGCTGCATCCGCTGCTGCCGCTGGCAGACGGCGGTCGCGGCGTCGCCCTGCACCTTGACTTCGCAGCCGCTGACGGTCATGTGCAGCGACTCGGCGTTGGCGAAGCCGCGCCGCAACCCGGCGACGTCGACGTTCGGCCAGACCGCCTGCACGGCGGCGGCGTCGAGACTCTCCGAGGCCCGCTGGTAGCGGGCGATGGCGTCGCGCACGCCGGTGCCCTCGTCCTCGGCAGGCGCGGAGCGCTCGCTCGGCCGCGGCTCCGGCGGGCGCGCCGCCTCGGCCGGCGGAGGAGGGGGCGCCGCGACAGTCGGCTGCGGCGCCGACCTCGCCTGCGCACGCGCCGCCTGCTCGGCGGCCTGGCGCCGCTGCTCCGCGAGGGCCGCCTCGCGGCGGCGTGCCTCGGCCGCCGCGTCGCCAGCGGCGGCATCGAACAGCGTCGCGCTCTGGCGCAGCGCGCGAGCGGCTTCGAGGGGGCGGCTGCCCGCCATCGTCTCGGCGGCAGCCCGCCGCTTCGTGGCGGCTGCCATCTGCCGGCGGGCGAGCTGCGGCGCGCCGGCGGCGGTGGCTCGCGCGGCGGCGTCGGCGGCCCCCCGCCGCGCCTGCGACACCAGCTCGCCGACCAGCATGGCGACGGCAAGATCCTGCGGCGCCGCCTTCTGCGCCTCTGCT
>DASYUP010000248.1:0-1696 GCA_036001185.1 Thermoanaerobaculia bacterium | reverse complement strand
GGCGCTGGTGGCCGCCGCCGCCGGCCTGGCGGACGGCGACTACGTGGAGACCAGCCGGCGCCGCAACGAGCAGGTGCGCGAGGAGTGCCGCGCCGCGCTGCGGGCGCGCGGCCTGCGTGTCATTCCGTCGCAGGCCAACTTCTTCATGGTCGATCTCGGGCAGCCGGTCAAGCCGGTGATCGCCGCCCTACGCGAGCGCGGGGTGCACGTGGGACGCCTCTTCCCGGCGCTGCCCACGCACCTGCGGGTCACCGTCGGCACCGGCGTGGAGATGCAGGCCTTCCTGGCCGCCTTCGCGACGGTGATGCCGGCCGCCGCCTGAGACGCGGCGGGAGCGCGGTTGTCCTGCCCGGCAGCGCGGCGTAAGCTACGCGCCACCTAAGGACCATCCCTGATGCCGCGCCGGATCATCCCGATATCTTCGGGCAAGGGGGGAGTGGGCAAGACCACCTTCGCGGTCAACTTCGCCCTCACCCTCTCCCGCCATGCGCCGACGGTGCTCGTCGACCTCGACACCGGCACCTCCTCGGTGCGCAGCACGGTGCCCGGCGACGTCCGCCAGGACCTCTACCACTTCAAGAAGAAGGGCGTGCCGCTGCGCGACTGCATCAGCCGACTCGACCACGGCCTCGACCCCGACGGGCTCTACAAGAACTTCGGCTTCATCGCCGGGCCGCGCAACTTCATCAGGGAGATCGCCAACCCCGACGCCGCCTTCCGCCGCCAGCTGGCGCAGGAGATCAATCGCCTGCCCGCCGAATACGTGGTCCTCGACCTGCGCGCCGGCCTCGACGAGAACGTCCTCGACTTCCTGCCCTACTCGAACTCGGGCATCCTCATCTTCACGCCCCAGCACCCGGCCGCCACCCTTGCCGCCTCGGAGATCGTCAAGGCCATCCTCTTCCGCTCGCTGCGCATCCTCTTCGGCAAGGGGTCGGCGTTCTACACCTTGCCGCGCATGGAGCGCTATTACCGTTTCATCAACGACATGCTCGACCGCGTCGAGGACGTCTACGAGCCGCTGCTGCCCAACCTCGACGCCTTCCTCGAGGAGCTGCGCGGCGCCCTCGGCGACCATCCCATCCTGCACGTGCTCGCCGAAACGCTGGAGTCGTTCCGCGTCTACTACGTGCTCAACATGTTCAACGGCGTCGAGGAGGGATACCAGCGGGCGGTGGTGCCGTTCGTCGAGAACCTCTCGCGCCACGTTTCCTCGCGGCTGCACCTGACCCAGCTCGGCTGGGTGATCGCCGACGAGCGCATCCACCGCGCCAACTGCGAAGGGGTGCCGGCGGTCATCGAGCGGCGCCAACGCGACGAGCCACGGCCGCGCAGCCAGGTCGACCCGGTGATGGCCGAGCTCGCGCGGCTGGAGTCGGCGGCCCTCGGCCTGCGCCGCCGCGAGCGGCCGCGGCCGGAGCCCCGCCGGGTGGCCGAGGCGGTCCCCATGCGCCCCAACGCCGACCTCCTCGAAGGGCAGCTGCAGACCCTCAAGGCGATGTACTCCGACCGCACGAAGGACACGGTGCGAGAGAACTTCTCGTACGTCGCCTACCGGGCAATGAACTTGATGACCGCCAGCTACGGCCCCAACGAGTTCGGCACCACCCAGCTCGCCGCCCCCGAGCGCCTGCTGGATTGGTACATGAGCCGGCAACCGGCGTAACGGCTCACGCCTGGATCAGCGCCAATCCCT
>DASYUP010000247.1:0-2692 GCA_036001185.1 Thermoanaerobaculia bacterium | reverse complement strand
GAGATCGCCACGGGCGCTGCGCGCCCTCGCGATGACGGTGTGGGGATGCGCGACGTCGAGATCGCCACGGGCGCTGCGCGCCCTCGCGATGACTTCCTCGTCGCGCCTGCGCGCGACTCGGAAGTCACGCCGACGCCTGCTCGCTCTGCCCGGACATGATGCGCCAGCCGATGACCTTCTCGTCGATCTCGCGCAGGCGCTTGGCGACCAGCCGGCAGAGCAGCTGCAGGAACTCCAGCGAAGCCTCGGGGTCGACCGTCAGGACCTCCTTGATGGTCGCCTCGTCGAGGGCGAGCACGGTCACTGCGCCGCCGTGGGCGCGGGCGTCCGCCGAGCGCGGCTGGCCGTCGATGAGCGCCATCTCGCCGAAGAAGTCGCCGCGCTCGAGGATGGCGAGGGCCTCCTCGCCGCCGCCGGGGATGAACTTGCTGATCCGCACCCGCCCCTCGAGCACGACGTACATCTCGCGGCCGGGGTCGCCCTCGCCGAAGATCACCGCGCCGCCGGGGTAGGTGCGCTCGCGCGAGAAGGTGGCGAGGGCGATCAGCTCGTGGTTGGACAGGCCCTGCTCGCGGAAGAGGCGCATCTTGGTCTCGGGGTCGACCGCCGTCGCGCGGCCTCCCGAGGTGGTGCGCCCCTGCTTGAGCCGCAGCAGGTTCTCCGGCAGCGCCCCCTCGTTGAAGAAGGTGCGCAGCTGCTCGTTGGTGCAGCGCAGCTTGAAGGCGAGGTTGTGCCAGAAGCTCCAGTAGATCTGCACCCCCAGCTCGGGGTCGCGGCGGATGATGTCGTCGAGCTTGTGGGCCTCGAGCCGCAGCAGGTGGCAGGTCTGCGAGGCCATGGCGTCGCCGCTGCGCTCGGTGCGGGTCAAGAAGTTGACCTCACCGAAGAGGTCGCCCGGTTTGAGCAGGCCCAACGGGTAGGTGCCGTAGGGCGTCGCCCGCTGGATGGTGATCTCCCCCTTCTCCAGCACGTAGAGGTCGCTGCCCGGCGTGCCCTCGGCGAAGATCAGCTGCCCCTTCTCGTGCTCCTCCTCGGCCACTGCCTCGGTGAGCTGGAAGATCTGCTCGTCGCGCAGGTGGCTCCAGGCGTCGAGGTGGCGCAGCCGCGCCGCCAGCTCGATACGGCCGCTGCCGCGCACCTCGGAGGGGGGCTCGGCGGCGGCCGCCGCGTGCGCCCGCTCCTCGCGGAAGCGCTCGCGGTGCCACTCCAGGCGGTCGAAGGCGACCCGCAGCTCCTCCTGCCGCTGGTGGAAGACGTAGGCCAGGCGCTCGTTGCTCCAGCCGAGCTCCTCTTTGAGCTCCTGGATGCGGTCCTTCAGGCGGGCGGCGTCCTCGCGCTCGTGGTCGCCCACCAGCAGAAAACCGTCGATGAAGGCCGCCAGCGAGCCGGCGAGGTCGCCCAGCTCGTAGCGCGCCCGCCCCAGCATCTGCGCCACCTGACGGTCGAAGGGGTTGTAGCGGCGCGCCTGCGACAGCTGCAGCACGGCGCGGGCGAACTCGCGGCGCTTGAGCAGGGTCTTGCCGTAGAGCTTGTGGGGGGCCGGGTTGGGCAGGTCTTTGGCGATGGCGATCTCGAGGTACTCGCGGGCCCGCTCCTCGTCGGCGCGGTCGAAGAAGAGGTAGGCGAGGCCGAGGAAGTGCTTGGCATCGAGGGCATCCCGGCGCATCTGCTCGCGCAGGGTCTCCTTGAGCGAGCGCGGGCCGCCCGCGCGGGGGTGGCGGCGCAGTCGCTTGGCCTGGGCGAGCGAGAGCTGGATCCCCATGTTCTTGGGGTCGAAGCGCAGGGCCATCTCGTAGAGCTGGATGGCCTCGTCGAACAGCTTGCCGTCGATGAACCGCTTGGCGAGCGCCGTGACCTCGTCGAGGTCGAAGGCGTGGCCGGGGGACGGTGGCAACTGGTCCATCACGTTGTGGCGGCTAGGGAAGTACGTAGTGTAACAGCCTGCAGACGGGCTTCTCGGCCCCGGCGGCTGGCGCTCCGCGCCGGCTCCGGCTACACTGGAGCCTCCACCATGGAAGACATGGCTGCCCGTCTCCGGCAGCGCGACTTCGGTGTCGCGCGCTGCCGTCAGGACCGCTGGGAGGATGCCCTCCCCTGGCTCGCCGGAGCCTTCGCCGACGGCTTCCCCAATGGCTCCGAGTGGGCGGTGGCCGCCTCGTACCTCGGCTACTGCCTAGCGCGCGTCGAGCGCCGCCGCGAGGAGGGGGCGAAGCTCTGCCGCCATGCCCTCAAGGCGGCGATCTTCCACTCGGAGATCTGGGCCAACCTCGCGCGCATCCACCTGCTCGCCAACCAGCGCGGCCCCGCCGTCGCTGCCCTCGACAAGGGGCTCGGCTACGACCCCGACGACACCGAGCTCGGGCACCTCCGCCGCCAGCTCGGCAAGCGGCGCGGGCCGCCGATCCGCTTCCTCGCCCGCTCGCACTTCCTCAACCGCGCTCTCGGCAAGCTGCGCCACCATATCGTCCGCTGAGGCGGTCGGTGAGCCATCCGCTGAGGGCGCCGCGGCGGGTCGCCGCGCCTGTGACAGCGGTGCAACTCGTTGCCCGGATATGGCTTCGCCAACCCTCCACAGGGCCTGCGGAAAAGGTTGTGGAGAAGATGCGGTGAGTGAAGGCTAAGTGACGTTTTTGGCGCGCTTTGGAGCACTTTGACCAAGCCTTTGTGCAGCGGAGGTGAAACGCTTGAGCGA
>DASYUP010000246.1:0-2203 GCA_036001185.1 Thermoanaerobaculia bacterium | reverse complement strand
CTGCCGATGGCCGATAATCACCCGGTCATGGGCAAGCTCGTCCTGGTGGTCGACGACCAGCCGTCGATCCTCACCACCCTCTCGGCCATCCTGGCCGACGAGGGGTACCGCACCGTCGTCACCGAGAGCGGCGAGGCGGCGCTGCGCCTCTACGAGGAGACGCGGCCCGACGTCGTCTTCCTCGACATCTGGCTGGCCGACATGGATGGCCTGGAGACCCTGCAGGCGCTTCGGCAGCGCGACCCGGCTGCCGCCGTCATCATGATCTCCGGCCACGGCACCGCTGCCACCGCCGTGCAGGCGTTGAAGATGGGCGCCTGTGACTTTATCGAGAAGCCGCTCTCCTACGGCCAGGTGGTGACCGCCGTGGCCGGCGCCCTGGCGCACCGCGAGAGCGGCGCCGCCGGCGGGCCGCCGGCCCTCGTCGAGGACCGCGCCGCGCCGCCCGACCTGGCGCCACCGCCGCCGCTGCGGCTGCTGCGCACCAGTGCCGTGCCGCAGCGCACCCTCAAGGCGAGCACCGTGCTCTACGGGCTGGGGCTGCACTCGGGGGCGCGCACCGGCATGGCGCTGCAGCCGCTGCCTCCCGACAGCGGCCTGCACATCGTCACTCTGCCCACCCGCACCCACGTGCCGGTGCACGTCGACCGCGTCGGCGACACCGACTACGCCACCACCCTCGCCGTCGACGGCCACGCCATCCGCACCGTCGAGCACCTGCTGTCGGCGCTGCACGCCCGCGGCGTCAGCAACCTGCTGATCAAGGTGCACGGCGAGATCCCGGTCCTCGACGGCTCGGCCCTGGAGTTCTGCCAGGTGCTCGAGCAGGTGGGGGTGGTCGACCAGAACCGGCCGCGCCAGGAGCTGGTCATCGACCGCCGCTACGAGGTCTCCAACGGCGGCGAGAAGCTGCTCGCCATCGAGCCCTGGGACGGCTTCGCGGTGAGCTACCTACTGCGCTACCCGGCGCCGGTCGGCGAGCAGCGCTACGACTTCACGTTGTCGAGCTACGAGCGCTACGAGCGCGACATCGCGCCGGCGCGCACCTTCGGCTTCCTCAAGGACCTGCAGATGATGAGCGAGCTGGGGCTCGGCACCGGCGGCCGCCTCGACAACTGCATCCTCGTCGGCGAGGAGGGCATCGTCAACACGACGCTGCGCTTCCCCGACGAGCTCGTGCGCCACAAGATCCTCGACATCATCGGCGACTTCTACCTGCTGGGCTACCCGATCCGCGGCCGTGTCACCGCGCGCCTCACCGGCCACCGCGACAACATCGCCCTGCTGCGCGCCATTCAGGCCGCCAACCGGGTCGAGGTCGCGGCGTCGGCGGAGTAGCGCCGCTCGCAGCGATCGCCGGCCGGCGCCTCAGCGCGACGACAGGCCGAGCGCCGTCGGGTGGGTCGGCTGGTAGAGGCCGAGCTGGCCGCCGCTGGGCAGCGCGAAGGTGGTGACGATCCCCCAGGGCGCCTCCTGCGCAGCGGTGAAGCGGACCCCCTTGGCGCCCAGCTCCGCCATCGTCGCCCGCAGGTCGTCGCACATCAGGTAGAGGACGGCGCCGAGCATCGCCTCGCCGGCCCCCGCGGGATCCTCGCCACTCTCGCTGGGGTGGACTGCGACCTCGGCGGGCGGCAGGGCGAAGATCAGCCAGCCGCCGCCGGCGTCGACCGCCGGAAAGCCGAGCACGTCGCGGCAGAATGTGCGGTCGGCCTCCGCATCGCGGCTGAAGAGCAAGACGTGCGCGCCGTGAATGGCCATGGGCAACCTCCCCTCTGGCCCCCGCCGTCAATGGCCCGTAGCGACCGCACTCAACGTCCCGCCACCACCGCCGGCGCCACCTTCACCACGTTCCCCGCGGAGTAGGCGTTGAACTCCGGCGCGTACATCGACTGCAGCTCGGCCGGCGCCACCCGGAAGGTGCCGGCCATGTTCACCCGCAGCCGGTGGGCGAAGGTGTATTCGCCGGCCGGCAGCCACTCGAAGAAATAGTTGGCGCCGCTGTCGCGGATCTCCTCGTAGACCGGCAGGATCTCCCACTTGAAGCCGGAGTGCACGTTCTCTGGTTCGCACCCCGCGGGGCGGGGATCGCGCAGATGCACGTATTCGGCAGCCGCGCGGCTCCTGATCGACAGGTGCACCTCGAGCTGGTCGCCGGGGTGCAGGAGGGTCCCCTCGGCGAGCGGTACCAGCTTCCACTTGCCGC
>DASYUP010000245.1:0-1941 GCA_036001185.1 Thermoanaerobaculia bacterium | reverse complement strand
GGCCGCGGCACTCGGCTTCCACACCGTCTTCGCGCCGCGCAGCGAGGGGGTGAGGCGGCCGCGCGGGCTGCGGCTGGTCGAGCTCGACCACGTCAGCGAGCTGGCCGGCAAGCTGTGGGCTGGGAACCAGCCGCGGTAGAGTCGGCGCCGAGGTCTTTCACCTTCGCCATGTCACCGCCGATCCTCAGCGTCGACGTCTCCCGCTGGCCGCTCGCCATCCTCACCTACACCGGCAAGCCCACGAACGGCGAGCTCGAGGCTCACCTGCGGGAGGTCGAGGAGAAGGTGCTCGGGCGGCACGAGCCGTTCGTGCAGATCGTCGACCAACGGCGGGGGGAGATGCCCGACCCGGTGCAGCGGGCGATGATCGCCGATCACCAGCTGCGCATGGAGAAGGAGTACGCGGAGTACTGCCTGGGCGAGGCGTACGTAGTGACACCGCAGATTCGCGGCGGGATGGTGGCGGTGTTCTGGCGCGCCGCGCCGCCCTATCCGTATGCCTTCGTCGACACTCTGGCGGAGGCGATGGCGTGGGTGGAGGAGCGGCTGCCGGCGATCGCGCGGCCGCGGGCGACTCGGACGTAGGCGGTCGCAGCGGCCGTCGCGGCGGCATGGGGCCTGTGAAAGAGCGCGGTCGCAGCAGTGGTGGCGCGGCATGGGGCCCCGCGAGCTGGGGGGATTCGCGCCATCGTCATCGCGAGCGAAGCGAAGCGATCTCGACGTTGCGGCGTCGAGATTGCTTCGTCGGTGCGCTCCTCGCAATGACGAGGTTTGGACTGTCGCGGCCCTTCCGGGCTAGTGGTTACGGGGGAGACGGTGGGGAGGCGCGGCGAGCCGCGGCCAAGTTCCGCTGCGCCGCGCGCTGGAGAGCGAGCATCTGCGCCCATAGGTCGGGGCCGGCCCAGGAGGGCACGGCACGTAGCGCGGCATCGAGCTCGGCGAGGGCTACGGCGTAGCGTTGCGCCGCGAGGCGCGGGTCGCCGGCGAGCAGCAGGCAGCTTCCCCAGCGATGCATGGCGACGGCGCGCTCGATGCGGGCGGTGAAAAAGTTGTGATCGCGCCGCAGCGCCTGGGTGAGGAAGCCGGTCGCCGCCTCGGCACGCGCGGCGCCCTCGACGGCGCGCTGGTGACGCTGCGCCGGAGTGATGGCGGTGGCGGCACCTTCGAGGAGGTCACCGGCCCAGCGGTTGCCCGCCTGGCCGAGGTTGAACCAGAGGGCGGCCTCGTGCTGGTCCCGCGTCGCGGCCGGGAACGCCGGCGCTCGTGACCCCACCATGAGGACGAGGACGACGAGCAGCGCGAGGTGGAGCGCTCGCCACCGTCGGCCGCGCGCCAGCTCCACTAGCCAGCTCGTGCCGCAGCCGGCGAGCGGCAGCAGGAAGAGCACCACCGGCAAGCGATAGCGGCCGAGGACGAAGAAGGTCACCACCGAGGCGAAGGTGGCGGCAGTGAGCAGCACGAGCGCCGCCGTGACGCGGCGGTCGCGCCGCCAGGCCGGCAGCAGACCGACGGTGGCGAGCGGCGCCAGCAGCCCGAGCGACACCGCGGCGAGCCCGAGCAGGGCCGAGAGCTGGCGAAAGACGACGAAGCCCTCGGCGTCGGGGATCTCGTAGTCGCTCCAGAAGAGGCGGGTCTTGCGCAGCAGCAGGCGCACCCAGCGCCCGGGCGAAGCGGCGACGTGGCGCAGGGTCTCGCGCCAGAGGATGCCCGAGGCGGCGCCGTCGCCCAGTCGCGCGGCGTCGACCGGCCGGCCGCTGCGCGCGGCGAGCAGGCCCGCCGCCAGCCGGCGGGTGTCCTCGCGCATCGCTTCCGGGTGCTGGCTGCCGGGCGACAGCGGCTGGTAGGTGCCATCGCGGCTGAGGACGTTGCCGATGTACAGGTTCATCCCCGACTGGTTGCTGGTCTGCAGGGCCGGCCCGCCGACGCGCGCGTTGATGCAGG
>DASYUP010000244.1:0-7503 GCA_036001185.1 Thermoanaerobaculia bacterium | reverse complement strand
AGTTCGCGATCCACCCGGTCGCGGGGCGCATGCCCGGCCACATGAACGTGCTGCTCGCCGAGGCCGACATCCCCTACGACTCGCTCTTCGAGCTCGACGACATCAACCCCGACTTCCCGCAGGTCGACGTGGCGCTGGTGGTGGGCGCCAACGACGTCGTCAACCCGGCGGCCCGCAAGGACAAGGGCAGCCCCATCTACGGCATGCCCATCCTCGACGTCGACAAGGCCAAGTCGGTGCTCGCCATCAAGCGCTCGATGAACCCCGGCTTCGCCGGCATCGAGAACGAGCTCTACTTCCAGGAGAACACCCTGATGTGTTCGGCGACGCCAAGGCGGTGCTGGGGCAGATCGTCAAGGCGCTGGCGGGCGAGGCGGCGGCGGCCTAAGTGGCGCCCGCCCCGTAGCGGGCCGCCGCTTCAGCGCGCGGCGGCGCCGAGGCTCCACGTGGCCCAGGTCGCCGGCTGATCGACCAGCGCGCCCGGCGGGTAGACCGCCGTGCCATCGCGCGCCGGACCGAGCGCGCGCAACTCGAGCATCACGCGCCAGGGGCCGTCGCCGAAGCGGCTCCTCTCGAGCTGCACCTCGCGGCCCTCGACCGGCGTGAAGGTGAGCCGGGCGCGCCCGTCGACCACCTCCGCGCCGCGCAGCGGCACCGCCGGCGAGAACCAGCCGCGGTGGTTGCCGAACTGCCACTCCGGCCAGCCGGCCGGACCCCGCCGCCGCTCCCCCACCTCCGCCGAGACGTGCAGGTCCCACGGCGCCTCGCCGGCCGCCGGTTGCAGGTAGAGGTCGAGCGTGCCGTAGCTGCCCTCCGGCATCGTCAGACACAGGAAAACCGACTCGGGGTCCTGCTTGAGCAGCAGGTCCACACCGGCGGTGACCGCCACGCGCGCCGCGTCGCTCCACTCGGCGGGCTCGCAGCGGGTGTCGAGCAGCACGCGGTGCCCGGTGGGCAGCGCGATCGAAGGCGGCGTCGCGATCGGCGGCGTTGCGGCCGCGGTCGGCGTCGCCGCGGCAAGCACGGTCAGCAGGACGCCGATTAGCGGCTGCGGCATGAGGCGAGACTACTTCACCCACCTTCGTGCGCGGCCGTCACCGCCAGTCGGTCGAGCTCGAAGCTGCAGGCGAAACTAGCCACCGCGCCGGCGGGGTCACGCGGCCGCCCTGATCTCCCCCAGCAGAGCGAGCACCGACTGTACGAGCGGCCGCAGCAGCGGCACCCGGGCGAGCGCGACGAGCTGATTGATGAGCTCCACGGTGCGTCGCGCCAGCTGGTAGCTCGCACGGCGATCGGGCGAACGGTCGTGCACCCAGAACAGGATGATGCCCATGTGGTAGGTCCATAGCAGCCCCGGCAGCTCGGGCCGCAGCCACTTGGGAATTCGGGCGTCGGAGCCGGCGACCACCTCGGCGAAGAGGGCGATCGATTGCCGGCGTACGGCCGCCGAGGCTTCGCTCCAGGGGTTGAGCGGGCTGCGCGGATCCGCGGCGGTCGCGAAGAGCACGCCGGCGAACGAGTGATAGCGCGCCAAGGTGTCGAGCTTCGCCTTCATCACACCCTGCAGACGAGCGCCAAACGAGATCTCGGTCGCCAGCACCCCCTGGCACGCCGCCATGTGCTCCTCATGGCTCTGCGCGTAGATCGCCTGGATCAGGCTCTCCTTCGAGTGGAAGTAATAGTAGGCGTTGCCCAGCGACACGCCCGCCTCGGCGGCGATGCCGCGCATGGTGGTCTTGCGCCAGCCGCGCTCGTAGAAGAGCCGTAGGGCGGTCTCGAGGATGAGCTCGCGCGTGCGCTCTCCCTTGGCGGTGGCGACCTGCGGCTGCTTGGCGGCCGCGTAGCGCAAGCTGGGCGCCGACTCATCCATGGGGGGAACCCTCCGCCCGGGCGCGGATCACGGCCAGAATGTTGCGCTGGATGCTGCGCATCACGGTGTCGGACCACAGCCCCGCGTAGATGTTGAAGTGAGTCGACACTCGCGTCCGGCTGAGGAGATGGAGCCGACAGCGACCGACGCCCAGAGGCTCGATCGAGTAGGTGCCGTCGAGGACGTCGAAGTACGCACCACCGATGGTGACGTGGCGATCGAGGGTGCCAGGCGGGATGGCGTCCGTCTGGGGTGCTATGGAGAAGCTCAGCCTCTCGTTCTCCTCCCAGACCGTCACCGTCTCGACGAAGCGCAGGCCCCCGGTGAAGGTCGCCTGGCGGACCCCGCCGACCCCCGGGCGATCGAGGGTGACGGCGATGGGCGCCGGGAAGCCGAGCGCGGTGAAGAGGGCGGGCTTCCTCTCTTTCAGGCGGATCGGCGGCACAGTCACGACCTGTCGCCACACGGTGGGCGCCGGAGCATCGATCTCGATTGTGGTGTGGACCTCGCGGGGCGATCGCGGCAATGGCACCCTGCTCTCGAGCGGCGCCACCAGCAGGGGCAAGCAGACCATGAGTGCGCCGAAACCGCGACTGCCGACCACCTCGTAGGCGCCGATCACGCCGCCGACCGAGGAGAGCAGGAGCAGCAAGGGAGTGCCCATGAGAATGCAAATCGAGCCCTCCCAGCCCAACAACGCGGAAGTCGCTATAGCAAGGAGAGTCGGGATCCACGGCATGAAGAGTCGATACATCCACGACGGGCTCGGGTGCGTTCGGACCGTCAAGTACCCGACCACGACAGGGACCACGAAGAGGAAGGCGAGCGTCATGACTGCGAAGGCGGCGACCAGAATGCTGCTTTCGGCGAAGAAGCGCGCAGCGACGCCATAGACCGTGCCGGCTACCAGCCCGGCGAGTACACCTTGCATCGGTTGCCTCATGCCCTCGCCTCCCGCCAGCGACGGCAAAGATCGACCGCGGCTGGCTGCCAGAGGGGATGCTCGAACGTGAAGCCCGCCCGCAGAAGGCGCCCAGGCACTACCCGGCGGCTCTTGAGCACCAGCTCGCTCTCCGTACGCAGCAGCAGAGCGCCGGCCTCGAGCATCCAGCGACTGGCGGGAAGGCCCATGCGGGCGCCCCAGGCCCGTCGCAGCGTACCCATCAGCTCGACGTTGGGAAGCGGATGGGGCGAGGCCAGGTTGACGGGGCCGTCGAGCTCGTCGTGGGCGAGCAGCCAGTAGAGGGCGCGCACGAAGTCGCGGTCGTGAATCCAGGAGAAGTACTGCCGGCCGTCTCCTTGATGGCCGCCGAGACCGCAACGGACCAGCCGGAGCAGGAGGTCGAACGGACCCCCGCGGTCCGGCGCCATGAGGATGGCCGACCGCATGAGCACCTTGCGGGTTTGCGGGGTGCGCGCCTCGCGGGCAGCGCGCTCCCAGGCAGTCGCCACGCCGATGCTGAAGCGCCACGTTTCAGGCGCGCGCGGCTCCCCACCGCCGATCTGGCCGGTCGTCTCGTGGTTGGCGTCGTCATAGCGGTGGGCGTAGATGGTCGCCGTGCTCGCCTGTAGCCACGCAGCAGGAGGGTGTGGGCTCGCCTCGATGGCCCGCCCCAGCACCTCCGTCGAGCGCACCCGGGAGTCCATGATCTGCCGCCGGTTCGCCGCGCCGTAACGGCAGTTGACGCTGCGTCCCGCGAGATTGATGACCGCGTCGGCACCGTCGAGCGTGGCCACCCAGTCGCCTGGCGTCTCGCCGTCCCACTTCACCATCGGCCAGGGCGCTGGCCTGGGAGCCCTGCTGAGGACCGTCACGTGGTGGCCGTCGGCCTGGAAGGCCCGTGCCAGCGTGCACCCCACGTGACCACTGCCGCCGGGGATGACGATCTTCATGACGCCGTGTGCTCGATATTGAACGTGTTCAAATCGTGTTTAGCATAAGAACGTGCAGGCCATCCGTCAAGGCCCTGCCGCGGTCAGGGGGAGCGCCGCTCGACCGTGACCACGTTCGGCAGCGGCCACTGCCGGCCGTTGCCGTCGTTCTCGAGAAAGCCGGTCTCGTAGCTGCCGGCGAGGTCGAGCGCCAGCCCAGGGCCGCGCACCGAGAGGCTCGCCTCGGGGCCGCCCTCGACGTGCATGGCCCGGACGATGCCCAGAGGCAGACGGGTGACGAGCTGGTTGAAGTCGCGCATCGTGTACGGCTCGCGCGAGAAGAGGAAGAGGATTCGCCCCTCGCGGTCGAGGGCGATCGCCGCCTCGCTCCAGCGCCGATCGCTGGCGCTCCAGACGTTGACGCCCGGATGGCGAACGAGGCGCAGGTTCTGAATCACCGTGTCGTAATCGACGTGGGCGCCGGCGACCTCGCCAGGCTGCGCGTCGCGAATGGTAGCGGCGGGCAGGTCTGGCCGCCGCGGGCCGAGCAGCAGGATCGACTGGTATTTGCTCACCCAGCGCCGACTGGGCACGCGATCGCCGACGCGCAGGTAGCCGGTGTGGGTGGCGAGGTCGGCGTCGTACATGCCGGCGTTGATCACCGCCATCACCCGCGGGCTGTCGCACCACTCTCGCGCCGTCCGTGACCCGCCGCCGAGCAGTGCGGCAACTCGCGGTCGCAGGTCGGCGGCGGCGGGATCGATGCGCACCACGTGCAGGACCCCGGCGCCGGGTGGCAGGCTGGGCTCGAGGTGGAACACGTTGTACTCGACGCCGTGGCCAAGAAGGCGCCACGCAGGCGGGCTCACCGGGCCGGCACCGACGAGGAGGGCTGCGACGCCCACAACCAGGGCGAGCCCAGCTCCCAGGGCGAGACCGCGCCGACGACTCATGCCGTGATGCTAGCCCTGGATCGCGGCGCCCGAGGTTCGCGCCTGTGGCCAGGCGGTGGCGGGATCCCCCAGACGCGCATACCCCCTTGACAGAGTCACCGGGGATGATGCTAGTGTACTAGCACTATGCCGGTGCACTAGCAGCGCCGTCGCGCTGCAGGGTCGGCAGAACTCGGCGGAGGACTCATCGATGCCCCACTCCCTCGACGACCTCGGACGCCGCGAGCGACAGATCGTGGAGATCCTCATTCGCCGCGGCCAGGCAACGGCGGCCGAGGTGCTGGCCGACCTGCCGGACCCCCCCAGCTACTCCGCGGTGCGCGGGATGCTGCGCCTGCTCGAAGAGAAGGGGCACGTCCAGCACGAGTGGTCGGGCCCGCGGCACGTCTACCGGCCGGCGAGCGACCCCGAGGAGGTCAAGCTCTCCGCCGCCCGCCACCTGTTGCGCACCTTCTTCAACAACTCCATGGCCTCGGCGGTCGCCGCGATGCTCGGCGGCGCCGAGGAGCCACCCTCGGCCGAGGAGCTGCGACGCCTCACCCGGCTGATCGAGCAAGCGCGTCGCGATGGAGGTCGGCGATGAGCCCCGCGACCGCCTTGGCGATCTTGCTGCTCAAAGTCACACTGCTGCTTCTCGCGGGTGCGGGCCTCGCCGCCCTGCTGCGGCGGCGGGCGGCCGCTGTACGCCACGACGTCTGGACCGCGACCCTCACGGCCGCAGTAGCGCTGGCCGTGATCGGTCCGCTCGCCCCGGCCATCGAGCTGGCGGTCGCGCCGGCGGCCCTCGAGCTCGCCTCGGCACCGGCGACGACCGTCGCCCGTGAGCTCGCCGCGCCGGCCGCTCGCAACGCGGCGCCGCCGCCGGTGGCACGCAGCCGGCCGACGGAGGCCGCGGCCGTGCACCAGTCGCCGCGCACCGCACCTCAAGGGCCTGCCATGGGCGCCCTGGCGCTGATGCTGTGGGCCGCCGGCACCGCGGCGGTGCTCCTCTGGTGCGCCGTCGGCCACCTCGGCCTGCGCCGGCTCGCCCGCGCCGCGACGCCCCTCGATTCACCGGAGTGGGGCACCCTGCTCGCGGAGACCACGGCGCTCACCGGGGTGACGAGGCCGGTCCGCCTGCGTCGCAGCGCGGCGGTGGGCACGCCCCTCACCTGGGGCGCGCGGCGGCCCACCGTGCTGCTGCCCGACGACGCCGAGCGCTGGCCGGTTGAACGCCGCCGCGCCGCCCTGCTGCACGAGCTCGCCCACGTGGCGCGGCACGACTACCTCTCCCAGCTCGGTGGGCTCGCCGCCTGCGCGCTCTACTGGTTCCACCCGGCCGCCTGGCTGGCGCTGGGCCGCCTGCGACGCGAGAGCGAGCGCGCCTGCGACGACCGCGTGCTCGCCGCCGGCACCCCGGCGGCCGAATACGCGGCGCAGCTCCTCGAGGTGGCGCGCGGGGCGAACGCCCTCCGCCACGGCGGAGTCGCGCTCGCCATCGGCATGGCCCGGCCCTCGACCCTCGAGGGACGCCTGCTGGCGGTGCTCGACGAGCGCCTGCCGCGCCGCGTCGTGCCGTTGCGCGCTCGCCTCGCCGGCGCCGGGATCCTGACCGCGCTCCTCGTCCCACTGGCCGGCCTGACGCCGGTCGCCCGCGCCACGGTGGAAGGCCCCGCCGCTGGACCGCCGCAGCCCCCTCTCGCGGCGATGGATCTCGCGCCGCGCGGGGACGGCGAAGGGGGGGCGACGCCGCCTCCCGGCGAGGCCGGCTCGGTCGTCGACCGCAGCGTGCCGGCCTCTCCCGGCGAGGAGCTCTCCCTCGACCTCGAGACCGGCGCCGGGGTCGAAGTGCGCGGCTGGGACGAGCCGCGCGTCGAGGTGCACGGCCAGCTCGGCGGCCGCGACTGGAGAAACACCCGCATCGACGTGCACCGTGCCTCCGGCGGCGTGGTGGTGCACACCTTCTTCGCCGAGTCGCGGCGCTCGCAGTCGACCTCGCATCACCTGCAGATTCGTGTGCCGCGGCGCTTCGACATCAGCGTCGACTCTGCCGGCGGCGGCCTGGCGATCGACGGCGTCGAGGGCGCCTTGAGCGGCACCACCGGCGGCGGTGACCTCAAGCTCATGCGCCTGCGCGGCAAGGCTGAGCTGTCGACCGGCGGCGGCACCATCCGCGTCAGCGACTCCACGCTCGAGGGCTCGGTGAGCACCGGCGGCGGTCTGGTCACCCTGTCGCGCGTCGCCGGCGGCCTCAAGGGCTCGTCGGGGAGTGGCCCGGTGGTCTATGTCGAGCCGCGGGATGCCGACGCCGACGAGCCCACCGGCGACCTCACCGGGGTGAAGGTGGACACCCACGGTGCCGTCGAGCTCCGGGGCATCGACGGCGAGGTGCCCGCGGCGACGGGCACGGTGCACATCACTCGCGCCGGCGGCGACGTGCGGCTCGCCGGCGCGCCCGACGGCGCGGTGATCTCGACCGGCGGCGGTGACGTCACCGTCGGCGCCTCGACCGGCCTCGTCGACGCCGGCACCGGCGGCGGCGACGTCACCATCGGCCCGGTCGCCGGCTCGGTGCGCGCCAGCACCGGCGCCGGCGAGGTGCAGGTGACCCTCGCCGACGCGGGAGGCGAGGGGCAGACGGTCGAGGTGAAGTCGGGGAGCGGCCGCGTGGTGATCATGCTACCCGCCGACTTCGACGGCGCCTTCGAGCTGGAGACCGCCTACACGCGAAGCTTTGGCCGCGAGACCCGCATCACCACGCCCTGGGCGCTCACCCGCGAGACCACCGACTGGGACGACCGCCAGGGCACCCCGCGCCGCTACGTGCGC
>DASYUP010000243.1:0-9760 GCA_036001185.1 Thermoanaerobaculia bacterium | reverse complement strand
GTTGGCCGCGGTCCTGGCGCAGACCAGCGGCCCGGCCTGCGAGGCGGCCGCCGCCCGGCTCGCCGGCGCGCTCGACGCGCCGCTCGAGCCCGCTGACCGGGCGCTGCTCGATCTGCACGTCGCCGGCTGCGCGGCCTGCCGCCAGCTGGGGGTGACCCTGCGGTCGCTGGCGCGCGACCTGCCGCGTCTCGCCGAGCCGGTGGCCGACCCGTTGCTCGTCGCGCGAGTGCTGGCGGCGACGCTGCCCTTCAACGTCAGATGGCGCCGCTGGTGGGCGGCGAGCTGGCCCGCGTGGGTGCAGCGGCCGCGCTTCGCCGTCGAGACCGCCTTCGTGGTGACGACCATCTTCCTGTTGCTCTTCCAGGCGGTGGGGTCGCCGTTGCAGGCGTTGCCCAGGCGGGCACTGCAGGCCACGCAGCAGGCGCGGTTCGACGGCATCGAGGCGCGGGCGGCGGAGCTGCGCGAGCACGCCGTGTCGCGCCTGCGCGCCGACCGACTGCTGCCGCACACGCGAACGACCTTCGACGCCGGTCGCCGGCTAGCCGGCCGCCTGCTGCGCAGCGGCAAGGCCGAGCTGGGAACCATTTGGCAGCGCGCTGCGTCCTCATGGCAGGAGGGCAACCGGCCTTCCACCATGCGACGCGACGGACGCGCCGCACCAAAGCGAAAGTGATCCACTCAATTCGGCACCACTGAACCCAGTGAGGAGAGCACCGTGACCGATCCCGCACGTCCCCCCTTCGATCCCACGCCGTACCCCGGCGCCGCCTATCCTCATCCCGCCGCGGCCCCCGGCGTCGGGCGCGGCGCCATCTTCGGCACCGACCCGCGCCAGAAGTCGCCGCTCCTCGCCACCGTGCTGTCGATCATGCCCGGGCTCGGGCAGGTCTACACCGGCTACTACCAGCGCGGCTTCTTCAACGCCTCGGTGGTGGCCGTCCTGATCACGCTGCTCGCCGCCGAGAGCACTCCTGGCGCGCTGATCCCCTTGCTCGCCATCCTGCTGGCCTTCTTCTGGCTCTACAACGTGGTCGACGCCGGCCGCCGCGCCACCCTGTACAACATGGTGCTCCAGGGTGGCGGCGAGATCGACCTGCCGCGGGACTTCGACATGCCGGGGATGGTCGGCTCGATCCCCGGTGGGCTGGCGATCATCGCCGCCGGCGCCATCCTGCTCGCCCACACCGCCTTCGGCTACTCCCTCGAATGGGTCGCCGACTGGTGGCCGGCGGGGCTGGTGATCTTCGGCGGCTACCTGGTGTGGAAGGCGGCCCGCGAGAAGGCGCGCGCCGCGGCGAACGGAGAGCGCTCGTAGGCGCGGGGCGGCGGTCCGCGGCCGCCCCCGCTCAGCGGACCTGCTCGCGGGTCTTGAGGAAGCGGATCTCGGGGTGCTCCTCCATGGCCCGCTGCAGGCGCCAGGCGGAGGAGGGGAGGAAGACCGGCAGGCCGTCGTGGTCCTCGCCGGTCGCTCCTTCGTGGGCGTCGAGGAAGCGCTGCAGGATGCGGTGATCGTCGGCTTCCAGCCAGCGGGCGGTGGCGATGGCGGTCGTCTCGAAGCGCACCTCGATGCCGTATTCGGTGCGCACGCGGTCGGCCAGCACCTCGAACTGCAGGGCGCCGGCGACGCCGACGATCCACTCGTTGCCCAGGCGCGGGCGGAAGACCTGCGCCGCCCCCTCCTCGGCGAGCTGCACCAGGGCGCGGCCGAGGTGCTTGGCGCGCATGGGGTCGATAGGGCGCACGCGTTGGAGCAGCTCGGGGGCGAAGCTGGGGATGCCGGTGAAGTGCAGCTCCTCCCCCTCGGTCAAGGCGTCGCCGATGCGCAGGTTGCCGTGGTTGGGGATGCCGACGATGTCCCCCGGCCAGGCCTCCTCCGCCACCTCGCGCTCCTGGGCGAGGAAGAGCAGCGGGTTGTGCACCGGCAGCAGCTTGCCCGAGCGCACGTGGCGCAGCTTCATGCCGCGGCGGAAGTTGCCCGAGCAGACGCGCACGAAGGCGATGCGGTCGCGGTGCTGCGGGTCCATGTTCGCCTGGATCTTGAAGACGAAGCCGGTGACCGCCTCCTCGAGCGGTGAGACCGGCCGCTCGACGGTCGCCTGCGAGCGCGGCGGGGGGGCGATCTCGGCCACCGCCTCGAGCAGCTCGCGTACACCGAAGTTGTTGAGCGCGCTGCCGAAGAAGACCGGCGTCTGATTGCCGGCGCGGTACTCGTCGAGGTCGAGCGGGCGGCAGACGCCGCGCACCATCTCGACCTCCTCGCGCAGCTGCGCCACCGCGTGCTCGGGCAGGCGCTCGCCGAGCAGCGGGTCGTCGAGGCCGCGCACCAGCTCTCCCTCCTCGCGTACCCCGCTGCGTCCCTTGCCGGCCATCAGCAGCAGGCGGTCGTGGCGTAGGTCGTAGGAGCCGAGGAAGGCCTTGCCCTGGCCGATCGGCCAGCTCGCCGGCGTCGCCTCGAGCTGCAGCGTCTGCTCGATCTCGTCGAGCAGCTCCAGCGGCTCGCGCCCCTCACGGTCGAGCTTGTTGACGAAGGTGACGATGGGCACCTCGCGCAGCCGGCAGACCTCGAACAGCTTGCGCGTCTGCGTCTCGATGCCCTTGGCGGCGTCGAGCACCATCACCGCCGAGTCGACGGCGGTCAGCGTGCGGTAGGTGTCCTCGCTGAAGTCCTCGTGACCGGGGGTGTCGAGCAGGTTGAAGGTGCACTCCTGGTAGTCGAAGGTCATCACCGAGGCGGTCACCGAGATGCCGCGCTCGCGCTCCACCTTCATCCAGTCCGAGCGGGCCCGCCGCTGCTCGCCGCGGGCCTTCACCGCGCCGGCGAGCTGGATGGCGCCGCCGTAGAGCAGCAGCTTCTCGGTGAGGGTCGTCTTGCCGGCATCGGGGTGGGAGATGATGGCGAAGGTCCGCCGGCGGGAGACCTGCTGGGCGAGATCAGTCATGGGAGCGCCGTTCGACCATGGGGCGCGAGAGGGTATCAGGTGGCGGCCGGCGTCGGTCCGCGCCTTGCAGGGTTCGTGGCCCACGGGCCCGAGCCGCGCGGTGCCGGCCGTGGCAACGAGGAGGGAAGACGATGACTCGCAAGCACATATCGTTCGCCACCGTCGCCTTCGTGGCTGCCCTCATCGGCCCCGCGCTGGCTGCCGAGGCGCCGGCGAGGGGGGCGCCGGCCGCCAAGGCCGCCCCGCCGGCCACCACCGTGCCGGTGGACGCCCAGCTCCAGCTGCAGAGCGAGCAGCAGAAGACCCTCTACGCCCTCGGCCTGGCACTGGCACAGAGCCTCGACCGCCTCAACCTGCAGGAGAGCGAGGTCGCCTACCTGTTGCACGGGTTCGAGGACGGGGTGCTGGGGCGCTCGCCCAAGGTGTCGCTCGACGAATACGGCCCCAAGGTGCAGGCGCTGGGGAAGGAGCGGGTGGCCGCCGCCGCCGAGCGCGAGCGGACCAAGGCGCGCGACTTCCTCGCCAAGATGGCGGGGGAGCCGGGGGCGAGGAAGACCGACTCCGGCATCATCATCTTCGCCGAGCAGGAGGGGACCGGCCCCAATCCCAAGAAGACCGACACCGTGCGCGTCAACTACGAGGGCAAGTTGCCCGACGGCACGGTCTTCGACAGCTCCATCCGCCGCGGGCAGCCGGCGAGCTTCGCCCTCGACCGGGTGATCCCCTGCTGGGCCGAGGCGTTGCAGGCAATGAAGGTGGGCGGCAAGGCGCGCATCGTCTGCCCGCCCGAGCTCGCTTACGGCGCCGAGGGCCGGCCGGGGATCCCGCCCAACTCGCCGCTCGTCTTCGAGGTGCACCTGCTGGGCATCGGCGACGCGGCAACCGCCGCGCCCGGCAAGGGAGCGGCGGAGCACCAGCCGCTGATGCAGGAGAAGGCCAGGCGGTAGAGCGACCGACTTCGCTGCGACGGCTCGTCTGCGTAGAATGGCGCGCGCGCTCCACCATGGCCACCCTGCCGATCTCCGAGCCCCGTCACGACTGGACCGACGCCGAGGTGCAGGCGGTCCACGATCTGCCGCTGCCCGAGCTGCTCTTTCGCGCCCAGGAGGTCCATCGCGCCGCCTTCGATCCCACCAAGGTGCAGCTGTGCACTCTGCTGTCGATCAAGACCGGCGGCTGCCCCGAGGACTGTGGCTATTGCCCGCAGAGCGCCCACTACCGCACCGGCGTCGAGGCGCACAAGCTGCTCGAGCTCGAGGCGGTGGTGGCGGCGGCCGCTGAGGCGCGGCGCAACGGGGCGAGCCGCTTCTGCATGGGCGCCGCCTGGCGCGAGGTCAAAGACGGCCCGCAGCTCGAGCGCGTGCTGGAGATGGTGCGCGGCGTCGCCGCCCTCGGCCTCGAGGTCTGCTGCACGCTTGGCATGCTGACCGAGGCGCAGGCGGAGCGGCTCGCCGCGGCAGGGCTGACCGCCTACAACCACAACCTCGACAGCGGTCCCGACTTCTACTCGCGGATCATCACCACCCGCACCTACGACGACCGCCTGCAGACGCTGGCGGCGGTGCGGCGGGCCGGCCTCACGGTCTGCTGCGGCGGCATCCTCGGCATGGGGGAGACGGTGGCGGACCGCGTCGCCATGCTGACGGTCCTGGCGCACCTCGACCCCCACCCCGAGAGCGTGCCGATCAACGCCCTCGTCGCCGTCGAGGGCACGCCACTCGCCGACCGGCCGCCGGTCTCCGCCCTCGAGATGGCACGCATGATCGCCACCGCACGCATCGTGCTGCCGCGCTCGCGAGTACGCCTGTCGGCGGGGCGGGCGACCATGTCGGAGGAGGCGCAGG
This sequence comes from Thermoanaerobaculia bacterium, assembly GCA_036001185.1. Classification (GTDB taxonomy): domain Bacteria; phylum Acidobacteriota; class Thermoanaerobaculia; order Multivoradales; family JAIOJS01; genus DASYQD01. The sequence continues at coordinate 4,977 of DASYUP010000243.1, read as the reverse complement.
CCCTCTGCCTGCTCGCCGGCGCCAACTCGCTCTTCCTCGGCGAGCGGCTGCTTACCACGCCCAACCCCGGCCCCGACGCCGACGCCGAGCTGCTCGCCAAGCTCGGGCTCGAGCCGCTGCCGGCCCCCGGCCTGGCGTGAGCCCGGTCGCCCGCGCCGCCGACCCTCGCCTGGCGGCGCGGTTCGCGGCCCGCCTGGCGGAGCTCGATGACGCATCGCTGCGGCGCGCCCCGGCGCTGCCGCAGGGCATCGACTTCTGCTCCAACGATTACCTGGGCCTCGCCGGCGACGCCGGCTTCCGCGCCGCCGTCGCACGGCGCATCGGCGCCGCGGCAGACGGCGGCGAGCCGCTCTGCGCCCCGGCCTCGCGCCTGCTGCGCGGCCACCTCGAGGTGCACGAGCGGCTGGAGGCGCGGGTGGCGCGCTGGAAAGGCACCGAGGCGGCCCTGCTGCTGCCGTCGGGGTGGCAGGCCAACGCCGCCCTGCTGGGTGGCCTCCTGCAACCCGGCGACCGCGTGCTGTCGGACGCCCGCAATCACGCGAGCCTCATCGACGGGCTGCGTGCAACTGCCGCCGAGCGGGTGGTGGTGCCACACCTCGACCTTGCCGCCTACGCCCGTGAGCTCGCACGCGAGCGGCCGGCGGGCGACCTCTTCGTCGTCGTCGAGTCGCTCTACAGCATGGACGGCGACCTGGCGCCGCTGGTCGAGCTCGCCGAGCTCTGCCGCCGCCACGGTGCGGCCCTGATCGTCGACGAGGCGCATGCCGCCGGGCTCTACGGCGACGGCCGCGGGTCGGGGTGGATCGAGGCCTGTGGGGTCGAGGGCGCCGTCCTCGCTTCCGTTACCACCTTCGGCAAGGCGCTGGCCCTGCAGGGTGCCGCCATCGCCGGCCCGCGCGCGCTGATCGCGCTGCTGGTCAACCGGGCGCGGTCGTTCGTCTTTTCGACGGCGATCTCACCGTTGCTGCTGTATGCCCTCGAGGAGGCTCTCGACGTCGTCGCCAGCGAGCCCGAAAGGCGCGCCGGCGCCGGCGGCAACGCGTTGCACCTGCGCGGCCTGCTGGTCGATGCCGGTCTCCAGGTCGAGGGCCAGGGCAGCCCCATCGTGCCGCTGCTGCTGGGCAGCAACGAGCGCGCCCTCGAGGCGGCGCGGCGCATCCGCGCGCGGGGCTTCGACGTGCGGGCCGTGCGGCCGCCGACCGTGCCGGTGGGGACCGCTCGCCTGCGCGTCTCGGTGCACGCCGACCACCGGCCGGCGGAGATCGAGGGGCTGGCGGGCGCCGTCATCGCCGCCCTCGCCGACCTGCCAGCGTAGTGAGCGATGAGCCTCTTCGTCGCCGGCACCGACACCGGGGTGGGCAAGACGCTGGTCTGCGCCCTGCTCCTCGCTCGCTATCGCCGCGAGCGCCAGCTCGGTTACTGGAAGCCGGTGGCCACCGGTGCCGACGTCGAGCGCGACCGCACGACGGTGGAGGCGCTGGTGCCGGATGCCGCGACGATGGCCGAGGCCTACCTCTTCGCCGATCCCCTGTCGCCCCACCTCGCCGCCCGCCGCTGCGGCCAGCGCATCGAGCTGCCGCGCATCGTCTCGCGCTGGCGGGAGCTGCGCGCCACCTTCCCCGATGTCGAGCTGGTGGTGGAAGGCGCCGGCGGGCTGCTGGTGCCGCTCGACGAGGAAGGCCCCCTGCTCGTCGACCTCATCGCCGCCCTCGAGCTGCCGGTGCTGCTGGTCGGGCGCTCCACCCTCGGCACCATCAACCACACGCTGCTCTCGCTCGAGGCGCTGCGGCAGCGCGAGCTGGTGGTCGCCGGGGTGGTGCTCAGCGGCCCGCTCGACAGCGACAACCGCCAGGCTATCGAGCGCCTGGGCGGGGTGGAGGTCCTTGCCGAGGTGCCGCCGCTGGCGGAGGTGGATGCCGCCGCGGTAGCGGCCGCTGCCGCCGGGCTCGATGCCGCCGGGGCGCTGCGTCCCTGGCTGGCACGCGCCAGCTGACGACGACCCGCTGATGATCGACTGGCTGGAGCTCGACCGCCGCCACGTCTGGCACCCTTACACGCAGATGGCGACGGCGCCGCCGCCGTTGCCGGTGGTGGCGGCGGAGGGCGCCTGGCTGATCCTCGCCGACGGCCGCCGCGTTCTCGACGGCATCTCCTCCTGGTGGGTCACCCTCCACGGTCACGCCCATCCGCGCATCGCCCACGCCGTCGCTGCGCAGGCGGCGCGACTCGAGCAGGTGATCTTCGCCGGCTGCGCCCACGAGCCGGCGGCGCGGCTGGCCGCGGAGCTGGTGCGCCTCGCGCCGCCGGGCCTGCCGCGGGTCTTCTTCTCCGACGACGGCTCGACCGCCGTCGAGGTGGCGATGAAGATGGCGGTGCAGGCCTGGCGCCACCGCGGCGAGCCGCAGCGCACGCTCTTCGTCGCCCTCGAGGGTGCCTACCATGGCGACACCTTCGGCGCCATGGCGGCGGGCGCCCAGGCGGTCTTCCACGGCGCCTTCGCCGGCCTGCTCTGCGAGGTGCGCAGGGTGCCGGTTCCGGGCGCCGGCGTGAGCGTCGCCGCCGCCGTCGAGACGCTCGAGCGCCTGCTCGTCGAGGTCGGTGAACGCGTGGCGGCGCTGCTCGTCGAGCCCATCGTGCAGGCCGCCGGCGGCATGCGCTTCCATCCGCCGGAGTACCTGGCCGCCCTGCGCGCGGCGACGGCACGGCGCGGCATCCCGTTGGTCGCCGACGAGATCTTCACCGGCTTCGGCCGCACCGGCCGCACCTTCGCCTGCGAGCACGCCGGCATTGCGCCCGACCTGATGTGCGTCTCCAAGGGGCTGACCGGCGGCTTCCTGCCCCTCGCCGCCACCCTCGCCAGCGAGGCCATCTACGCCGACTTTCTCTCCGCCGACCGCGGGCGCGCCTTCTTCCACGGCCACTCCTACACGGCCAACCCGATCGCCTGCGCTGCCGCGCTCGCCAGCATCGCGTTGCTCGACGAGGAGGCGTGTCTTGCCCGCGTCGCCGCTCTCGAGCGGCTCTTCGCGGCGCGGCTGGCGCGGCTGCGCGGGCTCGCGGCGGTGGGAGCGGTGCGGGGGATCGGCGGGCTCGCCGTCGTCGAGCTGGCCGGCGCCGCCGAGGCCGGCTACCTGGACCCGCGCGGGCCGGCGCTGCAGCGCCGCCTGCTCGACCGCGGCGTGCTGATCCGGCCCCTGGGCAGCGTCGTCTACTTCCTGCCGCCGTACTGCATCAGCGACGAGGAGTGCGCTCTCTTCTTCGACGCGATCGAGGAGGCACTGGAGGAAGGGTGATCGCCACCCCCGCCTGCTGTTGCGGTTCCACCGCCGCTCGCGGCGCTCAGCGCCGCGGCCGACTGCGCAGCAGCCTCGGCAGCTGCGCCGCCAGCCAGCTCTCGGCGGCGGCGAAGCCGGGCAGCTCGCGCTCGCGACGCCGAAACTCGGGCCCGTGCAGGCGGCGGCGGCCACCGCTCTCCCGCGCCGGCAGCAGGGCGTGCAGCAGCTCGTGGTGCACCACCGCCTCGACGAAGCTCTCCGGCACCCATTCCTGGTCGAGCGCCGGGTGGATGCGGATGAGGTTCTCGCGCGCCTCGTAGCTGCCGAGGCGGATCGTGCGGCGCCGCCCTCGCAGCGCCGACCAGCGCCCCCAGGTGATGCCGGGATCGAGGGTGCCGTCGAACCAGCGCTCGTTGAGGCGGTCGCGGATGGCGGCGAGGTCGTGGCAGGCGCCACGCGGGCGGTGGCTCGCCGGCCGCAGCTCGACGGCAGGGTCGTTCTCGTCGCGCCAGCCGTCGACGTGGGCTCGCAGCCTGGCGAGCGCCCGCCGCCGGCGCTCCCCTCCCGCCCCGGAGGCGAAGGCTGCGGCGGCGTCGAGGGCCTCGCCGTCGGCGTCGACGAAGGCACGGTGCAGGCGCACCTCGAGCCCGCCGTCGTGGCGCGTCGTCGACAGCAGCACCGAGCGGTTGTCGGTGAGGGTGAGGCTCCTGAGCGGCAGGCGCAGCCGCTCGCGTAGGCGGGCGGCGAGCTGCTGCGCCTCCTCGGGGGGTACGGCGGCCCGCAGCCGCGCCGGCACCCGGATCGCGGGCACCGGCGGGCGTGGGGGCGGCGGGGGAGGCGACGAGAACAGCCCCAGCTGCAGCCACTGGGCGAACCGGTGGCGCTTCCTGGGCTGGGCCGGGCGGCTGGGCTTCCGTGTGCTCACGCCGGGCTGTCGGCCGTGGGGACCCCGCTAGTACCGGTAGTGGTCGGGCTTGAAGGGGCCCTCGAGGGGCACCCCGATGTAGTCGGCCTGCTTGGCGGTCAGCTCGGTCAGCTCGACACCCAGCTTCTCGAGGTGCAGCCGCGCCACCTCCTCGTCGAGGCGCTTGGGCAGCACGTAGACCTTCTTCTCGAGCCGCGGGCCGTTCTGCTTGAGCTCGAGCTGGGCCAGCACCTGGTTGGTGAAGGACGCCGACATGACGAAGCTGGGGTGGCCGGTGGCGCAGCCGAGGTTCAGCAACCTCCCCTCGGCGAGCACCAGGATGCTGTGCCCGTCGGGAAAGACCCACTCGTCGTATTGCGGTTTGATGTTGACGTGCTGAATTCCCGGCACCCGCGCCAGGCCGGCCATGTCGATCTCGTTGTCGAAGTGGCCGATGTTGCCGAGGATGGCCTTGTCCTTCATGCGCGCCATGTGCTCGACGGTGACGACGTCGCGGGTGCCGGTGGCGGTGATGAAGACGTCGGCGGTGTCGACGACGGCGTCGAGGGGGCGTACCTCGAAACCCTCCATCGCCGCCTGGAGCGCGCAGATCGGGTCGATCTCGGTGACGACGACGCGGGCGCCCTGGCCGCGTAGTGCCTGGGCGCAGCCCTTGCCGACCTCGCCGAAGCCGCACACCACCGCCACCTTGCCGGCCAGCATGACGTCGGTGGCGCGATTGAGGCCGTCGATCACCGAGTGGCGGCAGCCGTAGATGTTGTCGAACTTGCTCTTGGT
>DASYUP010000242.1:0-2472 GCA_036001185.1 Thermoanaerobaculia bacterium | reverse complement strand
CGTGGCTTTGTGGTGAACCCTTCTTGTGTTTGGGCGCGGGATTGCTTCATGATGGGGAGGTCATGGCGAAGACGGCGCTCATTTCCATTCTGTGCGAGGATCGCACCGGGCTGATCGCGGCGATCACCGGGCGGCTGTTCGATCTCGGGGCCAATCTGGGCGACACCACGTTCGCGGTGCTCGGCACCGGCGCCGAGTTCACCACGGTATGCGAGGTGCCCGAGGATCTTTCGCTGGGGCAGGTCGAGGACGAACTGAAGGACCTGGCGGAGCTGCGCGATGCCCGGCTGACGGTGACCGACTTCTCCTTCAAGCCGGTGCATGGGCCGTCCGGTCATATCACCCATCGCATCGAGATCACCGGACCCGACAGCCCCGGCCTGATCGCGCGGCTGTCGGAGGCGTTCGTCGGCTACGGGGCCAACATCGTGCGCATGAATTCCGAGCGCGTGCCCGGCAGCGGCGGCATCAACTACACGACGCGCATCGCGGTCTCGATCCCGCCGGGCAAGGAGCCGGCCTGTCTGGCGACGGTGGGGAATACGGCGGCGGAGTTGAAGCTCAGCTGCCGGTGGGACAAGGCGGGGTAGGATTCTGCGCCCAGCGCGGAGTCACACACCCTCACCCCATCCCTCTCCCGCTTCGCGGTAGAGGGGGCTGGATTGTGCAGCTGCTCCAACGGTGTCCCCTCTACGGGCGGAGCGGGAGAGGGTTAGGGTTAGGGTGAGGGTCTGTGGCTCGGTCTCTCGCATTCAACTTCGGCGAGGCTGTCGAGCCAGGCGAGGTCGTCGCGCAGGCGGGTGACCTGGCGGTCGAGCCAGTGGTGGGCGAAGGGGCTGGACGAGCGACAGTGGTGCGCCGCGTGTTCGGCGGCGGCGAGGGCCGCATGCAGATCAAGGCGCAACGCGTCGATCACGGCGAGGCGGTCGGCATCAGCCAGCAAATCGAGCAGGCACGCCTTCAGCATGAACACGAGGCCATGGTGCGTCGCCCCACGCGGCGGTGCAGGCGTGCGCAGGAGCTGGCGGAGATGGCGGACGCCGGCGCCGGTGCGGCGGGCGACCGCGGCGCCGGGCTTGTCGGCCGCGATCGCGAGGAGACCGCGCCGCGTCAGGTTGTGCAGCCGGCCCTCGATGACGTCGGCGGTCGGCTGGAGCAGCGGCGCCGTGATGTGCTGCAGGAGGCCGGCGATGCGATCGAGCGCCAGCGGCTGCGCCATCGTGATGCCCAGCAGCGCCAGCTCCAGCGCCTGCTCCGGCGTCAGCACGGCGGCGTGCGGTGGGCGCTCGACGGCGCGATGCAGGAGGGCGACGGACGCCATCAGTGCAGCACCCGCTTGGCGGGCTCGTCGGCGAAGGGCGGCGGCGGGGCCGACAGCCGATCGAGCGCCGCGAAGTCCCAGGCGCGCCGGGGGAGCGCGACGCCGGACGCGCCGAGCTCGCGTCCAGCGGCGATGACGGCGTCGATGGTGAGGCGAACGGCGGCGGGCGGCAGCCAATCCGCCAGCAGCTCGGCCGCGCGCGTCCGCAAGCCGTACTGACCGCAGGCGACCGCGTGCAGCAGGCGCGCCTCGTCCGGCGACAGGTTGGGACAGCGCCGGCAGCGCACGTCGATCGAGCGGGTGGCGGCTACCGAAGAGTTGTAGAGGATGCCGTGCAGGCTGGGCCCGGCGTTGGCGGCGCCGTGGGCGGCCAGGTGCTCCATCAGCTCCGGACCGCCGCAGCGGTTCTCCTTGGCGGCGGAGACCCAGATGCGGATGGCCTGCAGGAGCAGGGTTTCGTCGGGGGTGAGATCGGCCGTGCGCGTGACGGACGGGAGCCCGGGCTCTTCCAGCCCCGGCGTGCGCGCCAGGACGTCGCAGAAGCCGGCGGCGCTCTCACCGGCCAGCTGCTGGCCGGCCGCAGCGAGGCAGGCGGCGAAATCCTGGGCCGCCCCGATGAGCTCGTCATGGCCGGCGCGCGCGACCAGCCACGCCGCCACCGCAGCGGCCGTGGCGGCGTCCTCCAGCTGTGCGGCCGTGACCAGGCGCAGCACGCAGCTCTCGGTCGGCGACAGATGCAGGCGGTCGAGGCCGGCCGGGGCGCCGCGCCGCCGGCTGTGGCGCTCGATCGCCGCGACCAGCCGGCCGAAGGACGCCAGCGCCCGCTCCACCTCCGCCAAGCCGAAGACCTGGCGGTAGGTGGCGGCCAGCCCCTCCAGCCGCGCCTCGCCCGCCTTGTAGCGCCGCAGGCTCCAGACCACGATCTGCTCGGCCAGGGTGAGGTCGAGGGCGGACCGCATGGCCGCGAATTCGTCTTCCAGCTCGGTCAATGCCATGCACGGTCTCCGTTTTCTGATTGATGCAATTAATAATCATTCGCATTTAAAACTTCGTCAAGCCTTTCCTGTGGCCCACCTGCGGGAACGGATTGGCGCATGGAGACTCGGAGGGGGCGAATTGTAGGGGCGACCGGCAGGTCGCCCGCGCTGGCG
>DASYUP010000241.1:0-6834 GCA_036001185.1 Thermoanaerobaculia bacterium | reverse complement strand
GTGCGAGACGTTGGCCACGAAGTCGCGCCGCATCTCGTTGAGGCGCACGAAGGGAGTGACGTCGCGGGCCACCACCACGACGCCGCCGCCGCCGCCCAGCGGCGAGGCGAGCAGGGCGAGGTGCCGCCGCTCGCCGCGCTCGACCAGCAGGTCGGCGCTGCCCGGGCTGCCGCTGGCGAGGGTGGCGGAGACCAGCTCCTGCAGGGCGGGCTCGCGCGTCACCTCGATGGGCAGCTTGCCGGCGACGCCGGCGCGGGTGGCGAACAGCCGCGCGAAGGCGGGATTGGCGAGCAGGGCGCGGCCGCGGGCGTCGGTCACCAGCACCCCTTCCGCCATGCTGGCGAGGATCGAGCGCAGCTGGTCGCGCTCGCGCTCGGCGGCGCCCACCTGCGCCTCGGCGTGCTCGGCGAGGCGGTTGAGGGCGGCGCCCAGCGCTGCCAGCTCGGGTTCCTCGGGCAGCGTCACGCGGTAGCCGAGCTCGCCGCCGGCGAAGCGCTCGGCGCCCGCCACCAGCCCGGCGAGCGGCATGAAGAGCCGCCGGCCAACCCACCAGGAGACGGCGGCGACGGCGACCAGGGCCGCCAGCACGGCGAGCGCCACCGTCGTGCCGAGGTGCGCCTCGAAGATCGCCAGCGAGTGGACCGGCTCGGCCAGCCGCACGACGATCACCCCCCGGCCGGGCAAGGCGATCATGCGCGCCGCGTAGGCGTAGGTGACCCCGGTGGTGGCGCTGCGCCGCACCGAGGTGCCGCTGCCGTTGGCGAGCGCCTGGCGCACCTCCGGGCGGGTGGAGTGGTTGTCCATGCGCCGCAGCTGCTCGTCGGTACGGCTGCTGTCGGCCAGCACCAGACCATCGCCGCCGATCACCGTCAGCCGCAGGTCGGAGCTGCCAGCGAGGCCGCGCACCCAGGCCTGCAGCGGCTGCGGGCCGGCCGCCAGGTGCTCGGCCACCACCGGCGCGAAGAGGCCGGTGGTCTCCAGCAGCTCGCTCGCCGCGCTGCGCTCGAATCGTCGCGGCAGCAGCCAGGCGAGCAGCAGGACGGCGACGGCGAGGGCGGCGAGCGCCGGCCAGAGCAGGGCGAGCCGGAGCTTGGTGGCGAATCCGAGCCGCACGTCAGCGGGCTCCTCGGGTGGCCACGGCGCCCTGCCCGGCGTGCTGCGGCGCTGGCCTCCGCTGGGCCAGGTCCAGTGGCATCACGCGCGCAAGCGGTAGCCGACGCCGATCACCGTCTCGACGCGCTCGGCCTCGCCCCCCAGCTTGCGGCGCAGCCGCCGCACGTGGGTGTCGACCGTGCGGCTGTCGACGTCCTGGGCGTAGCCCCACACCTCCGACAGCAGCTGGGCGCGGCTCTGCACGCGGCCGCGACGTTCGAGCAGCAGCTGCAGCAGGCGGAACTCGGTGGCGGTGAGCTGCAGCGGCCGGCCGGCGAGCTGGGCCTCGTGGGTGCTGGCGTCGAGGCGGATCTCGCCCGCCTCGAGCACGGCGGGAGCCGCCGCGCCGTCGCCGCGCCGCAGCACCGCCTTGATGCGCAGCGTCAGCTCGCGCGGCGAGAAGGGCTTGCTGATGTAGTCGTCGGCGCCCAGCTCGAGGCCGACGACGCGGTCAACCTCCTCGCTGCGGGCGGTGAGCATGACCAGCGGGATGCGCGACGTGGCGGGATCGCGCTTGAGGGCGCGGGTGAGCTCGAGCCCGTCGAGGCCGGGCAGCATGAGGTCGAGGACGATGAGGTCGGGCGGGCGCCGGCGTATCGCCTCGAGGGCGGTGTCGCCGCGCCCGTGCACCTCGACGTGGAAGCCCTCGCGGGCGAGGTTGTAACGGACGACCTCGGCGAGATCCGGCTCGTCCTCGACCACCGCGATCCTGGCGGGCATGGCCGCAAGCTAGCACAGGGATCCCGGCCGTCGGTGACGAAAACGTAACGTCGGCGACGATCTCACGGCTGGTAGGTGCCAAAGCTCCACAGGTTGCCCTCGAGGTCGCGGCAGGCGTACTCCCGCGAGCCGTAGTCCGTGTCCTTGAGGTCGAAGACGATGGTGGCGCCGGCGGCCCGTGCCCGCGCGGCGTGAGCGTCGGGGTCGGCGACGACGACGTAGGCGCCGCCGTTGGTGCCGCCCAGCCGGCGGGCGGTGGCGAGGCCGATGGCATTGTCCTGATAGGAGGCGAGCATCACCAGCCCATCGCCGCAGCGCAGCTCGGCGTGGGCGACGAGGTCGCCGGGACCTGGCACCACCAGCGACGGGATCATGCCGAAGGCTTTCTCCAGCCAGGCGATGGCGGCGCGCCCGTCGTCGTAAGTGATGTCGAGGTTGACCCCGGCGCCGCCCGCCGGCGCGTAGGTGCTGACGGCCCACAGGTTTCCCTCGGGGTCTCGGCAGGTGTAGCCGCGGGCGCCATAGGTGGTGTTAGCCAGCGGCTGCACGATGGCGGCGCCGGCCGCGCAGGCGAGGGCGTGGTGGGCGTCCAGGTCGGTGACTACCAGGCTGCAGGCGGTGGTCGCGCCGCCCAGCTCGCGGGGTGGACGGATGCCGAAGGCGTCGTCATTCGCCGAACCGAGCATGACGAGGCCATCGCCGAAGCGCAGCTCGGCGTGGCCGACGCTGCCGTCCGGGGCGTCGTGAATGGCCTTCTCCGTGAACCCCAGGGCGGCGGTGAGCCAGGCGATGGCGGCGCGGGCGTCGCGGTAGCGCAGGAAGGGAAAGACTGTGGCAGTGGTGCTGGCGGTCGCGGGGGCGGTGGAAGCGCTGGTCGTGGTCATGGCAGGTCCTCCTTGCCACGCAGCGTACGGCGCGCGCTCCCGCGGGTCTTGGCGAAACTTTACCCGCGGCTAGAGGTAGCTCACCCAGCCGCCCTTGTGGCGTCGCTTCACGCCTGCAGGGAGTCGAGGACGGCGGGAACGAGGCAGGCGCCCGAGAGCAGCAGGAGGAGGCGCCGCGAGGGGGCGGGCAACGGTCGGCTCGCAGACCCGCGGCGTCAGTGGGGCGCGGGTTGCCTGCCGCCCAGCCAGCCACCGTCGGGAAGGCGGCGCGCCAGCAGCTGACGCGGCGTGCAGCCGGCGAAGGCGCGGCAGTCGCGGATCAGGTGAGGCTGATCGTAGTAGCCGCAGTCGAGGGCGAGCCCCGCCCACTCGACCCGGGCGGCGCCGGCCTCGCGGGCCGCCTCTGGGCTCACCTGGCGCAAGCGCTCGCTGAAACGCTGGAAGCGCAGGATGCGGGCGCAGCGCTTGGGCGCCAGCCCGATCTGCTGGCGGAAGCGCTCGATGAAGTGCTTGCTGCTCCAGCCGGCGGCGGCGGCGAGCCCGCCGATGGCCGCCGTGCCGCCGCTCTCGGCGAGCCGGCGCCACGCCCAGGTGACGGCCGGCGAGGGCTCCGGAGCGCGCCGCAGCCGGTCGAGCAGGAAGGCATCGACGGCCTGGAAGCGGCGCTCCCATCCGCGCTCCTCGGCCAGCCGGGCCACCAGCGGCGGCCCCTCGCCGCCGAGCACCTCGGCGAGCGGCGCGCCGCGGCCGGCGAGCTCGGCCATCGACACGCGCAGCAGCCGCCAGGCGCCCAGCGGCGTAAGGTCGACCTGCACCCCCGAGGTGGGCCCCAGCGCCTGCGTCTCGGCGAAGGAATCGTAGGGGCCGACGACGAAGCTGCCGTGCACGGTGGCGTCAGCGAGGTCGCCGCCCGGCGCGCCGATCAGGTAGCCGGCGCCGAAGGTGAAGATGAGCGGCACCTTCGTCGTCGGCAACTCGCGGCGACAGGGGCCGGGCGAGAGGTTCTCGCTCCAGCCGCAGTAGGTGCCGTCCACGAGGCCGGCGAGGGGGGAGGCCGGGGCGCGGCGCACCATCTCCCACTGGCCGAGCTCCGACTCGTGACGCTGGGTTTGTTCGGCTCGCAGAGGTTGCGGCGTGGCCGCGGCCGGCATGACGGCCACGGTAACACAGCGCGTCGCGCGTCAGCTTCCCTTGTCAGTTCCCTTGGTCAGCTCCCCTTGGTCAGCTCCCCTTGGTCAGCTCCCTTTGCGCAGCGCCAGGAAGAGCCCGAGCAGGAAGAGCCCGACGTAGAGCGGCCAAGGGCCATGGAAGGCGGCGAGGATGGCGCCGGCGACGATGCAGAAGCCGCCGAGCAGGGTGCCGCGCAGACCGGCGAACGGGTTCTCGGGGTGCTGCCTGGTGGCCTTGTCGAGGGCCCGCAACCCCTGCGTCACCAGCATCGGCATCTTGACCAGCGCGTCCACCAGCTCGGGAGCGCCGCGCAGGCTCTCGCGCGCCATGCGCAGGGGGCTGAACTGCTGGAGGAAGATGCGGTTGATGTGCTTCTGCGACACCTTGGCGACGTCGAAGCCGGGCAGCAGCAGCTGGCCGACGCCCTCGAAGGTGACGATGGCCTTGACCATCAGCACCATCTCCACCGGGAAGTACATGCGGAACTGGCCGCCGCGCGCGGTCGACTCCATGATCAGCTGGCCGAGCGAGAACTGCTCGAAGTTGGCGGTACGGTACCAGCGGCGGCAGATCTCCTCGACCTCGCGCTGGAAACCCTTGGGGTTGCTCTTGCTCTCGGTGTCGGCGAGCGCCGCCAGATAACGCGCGGCGTTCTCGGCGTCGCCGGTGACCATGCAGTAGTAGTAGTAGAGCATCGTCCGCTTGAGCTCTTCGTCGAAGCGCCCGACCATGCCGAGGTCGATGAAGCCGGCCTTGGGGCCAGGGAGGACGATGAGGTTGCCGGGGTGCAGGTCGGCGTGGAAGAAGCCGTCGCGGTAGAGCATGCGGATGATCGCCGCGGCGCCGAGGTCGATGATCTTTTCGCGCTCCTCCTGGATGAGCGCCTTGGCCGCCGGCGAGTCGGGCTTGAAGCCGTCGAAGAACTCCATGCACAGCACGCTGGGCCCGGAGAGCGAGCGATAGATCTGCGGGAAGACGATGTCGGGCTGGTCCTTGAAGTTGGCGGCGAAGGTCTCGGCGTTGTCGGCCTCGATGCGCAGGTCGACCTCGCGCAGCGTGTAGTGGCAGAACTCGTCGATCACCCGCTTGGGCTGGAAGCGGCCGGCCAGCACCTGCAGCACCCGGCCGAGGACCTTGAGCAGCACCACGTCGCGGCGCAGCGTGTCGCGGATGCCGGGCTTCACCACCTTGAGCACCACCCGCTCGCCGGTGTGCAGCCGCGCCAGGTGGGTCTGGCCGATCGACGCAGAACCAATCGGCTGGCGGTTGATCTCGGCGAAGGCGGCGACGGGGTCGATGCCGAGGTCCCTGGCGATCAGCTCGAGGAAGCGCTCGTAGGGAACGGCGGGCAGCCGGTCGAGCAGGTGCTTGAGCTCCTCGGTGACGCTCTTCGGCAGGATGTCCTCGCGCAGCGAGAGGATCTGCCCCAGCTTGATGTAGGTGGGGCCGAGGGTCTCCAGCCGTCGCCGCAGCTGCACCGGGAACGGCAGGTCGCGCAGCGCCGGGTCGACGAACGGCCCGCCGAGGGCGGCGAGCACTCGCGCCAGCAGCAGGCGGAAGCCGCGTGGCGCGGTGGCCGGCCGGTCGCGCAGCCAGACCCGCAGGCCGCCGAAGAACAGCCCGAGGAAGTGCCGGTGGGTGGCGCGCCAGCGGCGGAGGAGGGTGGGGGTCGGCGGCTCGACGTAGAGCTCGAAGCCGGTGAGGTCCTTGCCCGGCCCGGCGCTTAGATCGGGCTCCGGCCCGGCGGGCGCGGCGTGCTTGGTGGCCGCGACCGCCCCCGGCGGCGGTGGTGGCGGGATTGCGGGGCGCTCGGGCTCGGCCAAGGAGTCATCCGTCGTCACGAGGGCGCGAAGCGCCCTCCGTCATCGCGAGGGCGTGCAGCGCGCTCCGTCATCGCGAGGGCGCGCAGCGCTCTCCGTCATCGCGAGGGCGCGCAGCGCCCGTGGCGATCTCGGCGTGGGGATTGCTTCGTCGCTTCGCTCCTCGCAATGACTCGTGAGTGCTCTAACGTGAGTGGCTAACGGTTGCGCCCGTACTGCTCGTGCGACGACACCCAGTCGAGCGACGAGATCGCCGAGCCCAGCGACAGCTCGCCGGCGAGCACCGCGCCGGCGATGATCTCGGCGAGCTTCTTGACCTTGCCCTTGCCGGCGCAGCCCATCATCTCCAGGCACTCGCGCTGGGTCGGCAGGGCGGTGCCGCCGCCGTGGGTGGCGACGATCAGCGACGGCAGGGTGATCGAGATGTAGAGGTCGCCCTCCTTGGTCACCTCGGTGTAGCCGATGGCGGCCGACGACTCCGAGACGTTGGCCACGTCCTGGCCGGTGGCGATGAAGATGGCGGTGATGGCGTTGGGCGAGTGGGCGCCGTTGTTGTTGGCCCCCGACAGCATGGTGCCGACGTTGGCGATGCTGGCGTGGTAGTGCAGCGTCTCGGGGTCGACGCGCATGTTCTGGGCCAGCGTCTCGCGCGGGATCGTCGCCTCGGCGATCACCCGCTTGCCGCGGGTGTTCATGATGTTGACCTGCGACGCCTTCTTGTCGGTGGCGAGGTTGGACTCCAGGTAGAAGCGGCGCACCGTCTTCACCTGCTCGAGGATCCAGCTGCAGGCGGCGAAGGTGGCGCGGCCCACCATGTTCTGTCCCGCGGCGTCGCCGGTGAAGTAGTTGAAGCGCAGGTAGGCGAACTTGGCGGCGAGGTAGATCTCGATGTTGAGCAGCTTGGCGATGCGCGAGGTGGCCTCCGCCTGCTCGGCGATCTGCGGCAGGTTGTGGTCGACCCAGCGCTTGAAGTCGCGCGCCTCGCGCGCCGAGTCGAAGATGAACACCGGCGCCCGCTGCATGCAGTCGTCGACCACCGTGCAGGTGACGCCGCCCGACATGTTGAGCAGCTTGATGCCGCGGTTGTA
>DASYUP010000240.1:0-4443 GCA_036001185.1 Thermoanaerobaculia bacterium | reverse complement strand
TCGCCGGCGGCGACGGCGTCGGCGGCGCGGCGGGCGTCGGCGGTTCCCTTCTCGGCGTCGAGGCGGTCGACGAACAGGGCGCCCAGGCGGGCGAGCGGCAGCCGGGTGAGGGCGCTCTTCGCCAGCTCGTTCTTGACCACGAAGGCGAAGCGCGGCGGCAGCAGGGCGCTGAGCAGGAAGCCGTCGACGTAGCTCTGGTGATTGCTGGCCACCACGCAGGGGCCGGGTGGCAGCCGCTCGAGGCCGGCGACGCGCAACGGCACGCCGCTTCCCCGCAGCAGCAGCCGCGACGCGAGGCGGGTCGCCCGCCTGCGGTTGCCGCGGCCGGGCAGCACCAGCACGGCGGCCCAGGCGAGCGGCGCCAGCAGGGCGAGCAGCAGCCATGCCCAGGTCGCCCAGGCGATCTCGCCGGCCCGCCGCGCCGCCCGCGTCGCGCGGCCGCCAGCACCGGCAAGGGCCAGCCGCAGCAGCTGCCAGGCGACGTGCCGCCGGCCGCTCCCCGCGAGCGCTCCCTGCTCGTAGAGCTGGCGCGCGGCGGCGCGGCGCAGCTTGCCGCTGGAGGTCTTGGGCACCGACCCCGGCGGCACCAGCAGCACGTCGTCGGGCGCCGCGCCGGCGAGGTCGCTCGTCAGCTCGCCGATGCGCCGGCGCAGGGCCATCGCGTCGCCCTCCTCTCCTCCCGGCCTCACCTCCGCCATCACCACCAGTCGCTCGGTGCCCTCCTCGCCGCCGGCGGCGAACACCGCCACGCACCCCTTGCGCACCCCGGGCAGCGCGCCGACCGCCTCCTCGAGCTCCTGCGGGTGGATGTTGCGGCCGGCACGGATGACCACGTCCTTGCGGCGGCCGGTGATGAAGACCTCGCCGTCCGCCACGTAGGCGAGGTCGCCGGAGTCGAGCCAGCCACCGCCGCTCGGCTCCTCGCCGCCGGCGACGAGCAGCTGCGCCGTCGCCTCGGCGTTGCGGAAGTAGCCGCTGGTCGCCGACGGACCGCGGAACTGCAACCGTCCCTGGTGACGCTCGGGCAGCTCGCGCCCGGCGTCGTCGACGATGCGCACCTCGTGATCGGGGATTGCATGGCCGGCTGACACCAGCCGCAGCACGTCGGCGGCTTCGTCTTGCGGCCCGGCCTCGTCATCGTCGACCGGCAGCGCGCGGCCGTCACGCTGCAGCGGTTGGCGCGCCACCGCGTCGACGCGCGGGCCGCGTCCCACCGGCGGGAAGGCGAGGGCGAGCGAGCTCTCGGCGAGGCCGTAGACCGGCATCAGCGCCTGGCGACGGAAGCCGCAGGGAGCGAAGCGCGCCGCGAAGGCGTCGAGTACTGCCGGCGAGACCGGCTCGGCGCCGTTCATCGCCACCCGCCAGCACCCGAGATCGAGCCCGGCGAGCTCGTCCTCGGCCACCTTCTTGACGCACAGCGCGTAGGCGAAGTTGGGCGCCGCGGCGATGGTGCCTTGGTGGGAGCTGAGGGCCTGCAGCCAGCGCACCGGCCGGGCGAGGAACGAGAGCGGCGACATCAGCACCAGCGGCATGCCGAAGTAGAGGCTGCCCATCCAGGCGCCGATGAGCCCCATGTCGTGGTAGAGCGGCAGCCAGGAGACGACCACGTCGTCGCCGCACAGGTGCACCGCCTTGCCCACCGCGCGCAGGTTGGCGAGCAAGTTGGCGTGGGTGAGCACCACTCCCTTGGGGTTGCCGGTGCTGCCCGAGGTGTACTGCAGGAAGGCGATCTGCTGGCCACCGATGGGCGGCAGCGCCGCCACCCCGTCGTCGGCGTCGCGCGTCGGCCCGGCGGCCAGCTCCGCCGGGGTGACGACCGCGCGCAGGTCGGGGGCGAGCGGCACCAGCAGGCGCGCGAGGGCTCGCACCTCCGGCGCCGCTAACAGCAGCCGCACCCGGGCGTTGCGCAGAATCCCCGCCTGCCGGCGCAGGTGGTCCTCGATCTGGCTGCGTCGCGCCGGCGGGTAGAGAGGGACCGGCACGCCGCCGGCGCGCTGGACGCCGAGGAAGCAGGCGAAGTAGTCGAGCCCCGACGGGAGCATCAGCGCCACCGCCGCGCCCGGCTCGAGCCCGCGCCTGAGCAGCGCGGTCGCCACGGCGCCGGCGCGCGCGTGGAGAGCGGCATAGGTGAGCTCCTCGGCGCCCCGCTCGCCGTCGAGGAAGAGCAGGTGTCGGCGTTCGGGATGGCGCTCGGCGTGCCAGTCGAGGACGGCGAGGAGGGTGCTGGACGCGGCGGGCGCCGCGACGACAGAGGAGGGCGCCGGGGTCACGGACGGCGGCGCGGCGAGGGGCTCGCTGCCGGCGCCCGCGGGCGCGGACGGGGTGATCCGCTGCAGCCCGCGCAGCAGGTCGCGCGGCGTCTCCGCCTCGGCGAGCGCCCGCTCCGGCAGCCCCACTCCGAAGGCACGCTCGAGGCGCAGCAACAGCTCGGCGCGCGACAGGCTGTCGAGGCCGAGGTCGCGCTCGAGAGAGCTGTCGAGCTCCACCGACCGCCCGCCGCCCGGGTGCGCCTCGGCGGCGAGGGTACGAACCACCGCCAGGAGAGTGGCGGCCTCGGCAGCAGTAGCGGCAGCTCGCGTCTCGGCGAGCGCGGGGGCGAGGTCGGAAGGCGGCGGGCGGTCCATGGCGGGGCGCTCGGCTGGCGCCGGCGAGCGGGTTCTGAAGGCAATGTATCAGTGTGCCGCCTTCTTGACCGCGACGGCGCATTCCTTGCTAGGGTTGGCCCCACGCCGTCGAGCGGCCACAACTTCTTCGACCAGAGAGAGGGGGGCGCGATGCGTTGGTTCCTGAATCGGTACTCGGAACCGTTGTTCGCCGTGCTGCGGGTGGTGGTCGGTCTGCTCTTCGCCTGCCACGGAGCGGACAAACTGTTCGGCGCCTTCGGCGGCCAGGTGATGACCGGCGTGCCACTGATGCTCGCGGCCGGCATCATCGAGCTCGCCGGCGGGCTGCTCATCGCTGTCGGCCTGTTTACGGAAATCGCCGCCTTCGTCTGTAGCGGCGAGATGGCGGTGGCCTACTTCCAGGGCCACTTCCCGTCGGGCTTCTGGCCGATCCAGAACCACGGCGAGCTGGCAGTGGTCTACTGCTTCGTTTTCCTCTACATCGCCGCCCACGGCTCCGGCCCCTTCAGCCTCGACTCGAGCTTCGGGCGCGCCCGGCGCTGAGACGCAGAGGCGATCAGCCGACGACCGGCGCTTCGGAATCGTCTTCCGCGGCCGCGACGAGCGGCCGCGGCTGTCGCCGCACGCGCAGCTCGAAGACGTCCGGCCGGGCGTAGTGACCGGCGACGTCGAGCTGGAAGCGTGCGCCGCGCACCACCCGCAGGTCGACCTCGGCGTAGAGGATGGTTTCCTCCTCGTGCGTCGGCCCGGCGAGCAGCCGGCCGTCGGGGTCGACGATGGCGCTGTCGCCGGGATTGACCCAGGCCGCAGGTGGCAGGTAGCGCCCCTTGAACGCGTAGGCGTCGGGCACGTCCTCGCGGCGCACCGCCGAGCAGCAGCCGACGACGTAGACGCGTCCCTCCTTGGCGATGTGGCGGAGAGTCGAGAGCCAGGGCTCACCGCGGTCCCAGGTCGGCGCCACGTGCACCTCGGCGCCCCAGGCGTAGAGGGCGTAGCGCGCCAGCGGCATGTAGTTCTCCCAGCAGACGAGGCCGGAGAGCTTCGCCCAGCCGAGGTCGTGCACGGCGAGCGTGCTGCCGTCTCCCGGCGCGTGCACCAACCGCTCGCCGCCGGTGGGCACCAGCTTGCGGTGGCGCGAGCGCAGGCGACCCTGCTCGTCGAACAGCAGCAGCGTGTTGAAGAGGCTCGTGCCGGAGGCCTCGACGTTGCGCTCGTTGACGCCGATGGCCACCGCGGCGCCGGCGGCGCGGGCGGCATCGCCCAGGCGCTCGGTCACCGGCCCGGGGACGACGACGGCCTGGTCGACGAGCTCGGCGTGCAGCGCCCGCAGCGTAATGCTGTCGCCGGCAGGAACGTGCCACACCCACAGCGGATAGGTGGGCACGAAGGCCTCGGGGAACACCACCAGCCGCGCGCCCTGCCGCGCCGCCTCGTGGATGAGCTCGCAGGCCCTGGCGACCGTCGCCTCGCGCTGAAGAAAGGCCGGAGTGGCCTGGACGGCGGCGATGCGGATGGGAGCGGCGTCGCCCACGGTGGTGCCGTTCATCCTACGGCACTCATCCTACGGCACGGAGGCCGGTGGGCGACGACCGTCGGCTCAGGACATCGTCGCCACCAGGTGCGCGGCGCCGCTCTCCAGCCACAGCTTGCGGTGGTAGTCGACGTAGCGGCTGAGCACCTTGGTGACGTATTGCTGGGTCTCGGGGAAGGGCGGCACGCCGTTGTAGCGGCGCACGTTCGTCGGGCCGGCGTTGTAGGCGGCGAGCGCCAGGCCGAGGTCGCCGTCGAAGCGTTCGATAAGCTTCGCCAGGTAGGCGGC
>DASYUP010000239.1:0-7840 GCA_036001185.1 Thermoanaerobaculia bacterium | reverse complement strand
GGTCGCCGGCGTCGAGGAAGCGGCCGGCCAGCAACCGCAGCCCCAGCGTCTCCATATAGCCAGGGCTGACCAGGCGATGTGCGGTGATGGGCACCTGGTCCGGAGGCGCGGGCGGCCGCCCCTCCACCGCGAAGACCGAATCGAGCGTCACGCCGCGCTGCATCGGCACGTTGAGCGTCATGCCGGCGCCGCGAACGCCGGGCACCGCGCGCACGCGCGCCAGCACCCGCTCCATGAAGCCCACCTGCTCCGCCTGCCCGGGGTAGCGGCCGGAGTCCAGCGGCAGCTCGGCGGTCAACAGTCCGTCCGGGCGGAAGCCGAGGTCGAGACCCTGCAGCCGCTGGAACGACTGCACCATCAGCCCTCCGCCGACGAGCAGAGTGGCGGCGACGGCGATCTCGCCCACCACCAGCGGCGTCAGCAGCCGCCGGGTACCGCCGCCGGCGGCGCGCGGGCCCTGACCGGCGATCGCCGGCAGCAGGCTCGTCGACCGCGTCGCCTGCAGTGCCGGCAGCAGGCCGAAGAGCACGCCGTCGAGCAGCGTCACCAGCAGAGCGAAGAGCAGCACCCGGGCGTCGAGCCGGAAGTCGGTGAGGTAGGCGCCGAGGCCCGCCGCCTGGATGGGGTCGAGGGCGCGCAGCACCGGCTGCAGCCCGCAGGCGAGCAGCACGCCTACCGTGCCGCCGAGCAGGGCCAGCAGCAGGCTCTCGACCAGCAGCTGCCGCATCAACCGGCGGCGGCCGGCGCCCAGCGCCAGCCGGGTGGCCATCTCTCCCTGGCGCGAGAGCCCGCGCGCCACCAGCAGACAGGCGACGTTGCCGCAGCAGATGAGGAGAAGGAAGCCCACCGCCACCACCAGGGCCAGCAGCGATCGCTGGGTGCGCCCTTCGAGATCGGCGAGCAACTGGCGGCGCAGCGGCACCACGCCATACGACCAACCCCGCCGGATCTGGGGGTGCTCCGCCTCCAGCCGTTTCGCCAGCCGCGCGAGCTCGCGGCTGGCGTCGCGCCACGTCGCGCCGGGCGCCAGGCGGGCGACGAGCTCATAGCCGAAGGCTGCTCGCTGGTCCAGCGGCAGCGCGTCGATGCTGACCTGCAGCGGCACCCAGACCTCGGCCGAGTAGGGCATGTCGAAGCCAGGCGGCAGCACGCCTACCACTTCGTAGGAGCGGCTGCCGAGCGCCAGCGTGCGGCCGATGATGCCGCGGTCGCTGCCGAAGCGGCGCTGCCAGAGGCCGTGCCCCAGCATGGCGACGGCCGGACCGCCCGGACGATCCTCGGCAGGGGCGAAGGAACGACCGAGCAACGGCTGCACCCCCACCGTGGTGAGGTAGCTGGCCGTCACCGCGGCGCCCCGCAACCGCTCGGGCTCGCCGCGGCCATGCAGCTCGAATGGTTGCGGCGTGCCGAGCCCGCTGGCGACCAGCGAGCGCGCTTGGCGACGATAGAGCGCGTAGTCGAGCAACGAGGTGCCGAAGGGGTCGAACCCCTGGCGCAGCGCCATGCCGAAGACCAGCCGGTCGACGTCCGCCACCGGCAGGGGGCGCAGCAAGAGCGCGTTGACGGCGCTGAAGATCGCCGTGCTCGCCCCCACTCCCAGCCCGAGGGTCAGCACGGTGACGAGCGTGAAGCCTGGTCGCGCGCCGAGCCTGCGGAGGCCGTACTGCACGTCACGCCAGATCCCGTCCATGGGCACCCTCCCGGTGATGACCGATGCGCCAGCGGCGGTGGAATCAAGGCCCGTGCCTGCGCCGCGGCTGCCGCCAAATCGAGCTACGTCAAAGCTTACGGTAGCTCGCGCCGGTGGGCATCGGGCCGCTACTGTGCGGCCGCGGCACGCCGATCCCGCCGCCGGGACGTCGCGCGGTGGTGCCGACGCCGACCGCCCTACGGCCTGCCGGCCTCGGCCTTGGCGGGCTCGCCGGCGGCCGCCGGCGCCGGGGTGGGCGTGGGGATCGGCGCCCCCGCCTCTCGCAGGAGCTCCCGCAGCCGCTTCTCGGGAACGATCGACGGCTCCAAATAGGAGATCTCGCCCCGCGCGTCGACGATCATCAGCGTCGGGAAGCCGGCGATGCCGAGCTCGCCGCTAACCTGCCCTTCCAGGTCGAGCAGCACGGGATAGGCGAAGGGGTGCTGGTCGACGAAGGCGCGCACCGTCTTCTCGTCTTCGCCGACGTCAATGGCGAGCACCTGCACGCCGGCGGCAGTGAGCTGCGGCAGCGCACGCTCGAGGATCTGCCGCTGGAGGTGGCAGGGGCCGCACCAGGTGGCCCAGAAGTCGGCCAGCACCACCTTGCCCTTGAAGTCGCGCGGGCTGATGCGGCGCCCGTCCAGAGCTGGCAGTCGGAAGTCGGTCTTCGCTTCCGGCTTCGCCTCCTTGCCGCCCGTGCGGGCACTCCCCGGCACACCGCCGCAGGCCAGCAGCAGCGCGCAGACGAACATTGAGAGCCAGCGGCGCGCGGGACGCATCACGCGGCTATCGTAGCAGCCTGTGGTCGGCCGGCGGGCGGCGCGGGAACGGAGCGCGTCAGCCATCGTGGTGGTGCGGCGGCGCCGCGCCGGCGCCGAGGTGGAGCGAGGGCAGGTCCAACCGCTCGACGCGGCCCGAACCCTCGACGACGCGGTAGACGCCGCGCGGCTGCAGACCGTGGAAGGTCTCGCTGGCACCCGCCGGCCAGCGCACGACCAGCGACTCGATCGCCGTCGCTCCGCCGAGGCCGATCTCCTGCTGCAGGCTATTGCCGCCGAACGAGCCGCCGCTGCCGACGACGGCGTGGATGGAGCGGCGGCCATCCCCGCCGCGCGTGACCACCTCGAGCCGTGCGCCGAGGGCGAAGCGGTTGGCGCCGCGGCCGAGGAGCCGCAACGTCACCCACGAGCCGGCCGGCCCGGGGTTCTCGTAGAGCGCCGCGGCGTAGGTGTCGAAGGGGTAGGCGCCGCCCATCTCCTCGAAGAGATCCTGGTCGCCGTCGTTGTCGAGGTCGCCGAAGGCGACGCTGTGCCCCTTCTGCAGGTGGCCGAAGCCGCCGGCGAAGGTGACGTCCTGGAAGCGGCGGCCGCCGTCGTTGCGGTACATCTGGTTGGGCATCAGCGAGTCGAAGTCGGGGTTGCCGGTGCCGAGGTAGACGTCGGGCCAGCCGTCGTTGTCGAGGTCGCCGTAGTTGGAGCCCATGGGCAGCGCCGGCCGCAGCACCCCCATCGCCGCCGAGACGTCGCGGAAGCGGCCGTCGCCCTCGTTGCGGTAGAGCACCGGGTTGCCGCCCAGCGGTATGGCGCCCAGGTACGAGGCGAAGACGTCGGCCGGCTTGCTGCCGTAGTCGGCGACGAAGAGGTCGAGGTCGCCGTCGTTGTCGAAGTCGAAGAACCAGGTGGCGAAGCTGGGGCCGGCCGGCGCCGTCACTCCGGCGCTCTCGGCGACGTCGGTGAAGGTGCCGTCGCTGTTGTTGCGATAGAGCCGGTTGGGGCCCATGTTGGAGACGTAGAGGTCGGGGTCGCCATCGTCGTCGTAGTCGCCCCAGGCCACTCCCTTGGCCCAACGCCGGTTGTCGACGCCCGCCCGCGCCGCCACCTCGGTGAAGCGGCCGCTGCCGTCGTTGCGGTAGAGCTGCGACGGGAAGGGGCCGGCGTCCCCCTTCTCGTTGCCGATGTAGAGGTCGAGGTCGCCGTCGCGGTCGTAGTCGGCCCAGGCCGCCGTCTGGCTGGGGTAGGTGGCGCCCGCCAGGCCGGCCTCGGCGGTGACGTCGACGAAGCGGCCGGCGGCGCGGTGCAGGTCGTTGCGCAGCAGGCTCTTGCGCATACGGCCATGATCCCCCCACCAGCCGCCGCGCAGCACCAGCAGGTCGAGCATGCCGTCGCCGTCGAAGTCGGCGTGCACCAGGTTGAGGCCGCCGAGCTGACCGGCGAGGCCCCAGGCGTCCGCTACCGGCGTGAAGCCGCCGCGGCCGTCGTTGCGGAACGCCTTCATGCCGTCGCAGGGGTCGGAGGTGGAGGTCACCAGGTCGAGCAGCCCGTCGCCGTCGAAGTCGTCCATCGCCGCGCCGCCGGCGTTGTTGCGCACCGCCAGGCCGAGCTGCGGCGCCACGTCGCGCCAGCGCGGGAAGTCGCCTACCGGCGCGAGCGAGGCCGCCGGCAGGCGGTAGCGCTCGGGGACGCCGAGCGGGAAATCCCCCGACGCCATGCGCGAGAGGTTGAGCAGCCAGCGCAGCGACGGGTCATCGGGAGCGTAGTCGAGCAGCTCGAGGTAGAGGTCGCCCGCCCGCCGCGCCTCCTCGGGCTGCACGTGGATCCCCTCGCCGGCGATGGGAAAGATGCAGCTAGCCGAAGTGTGGCGGGCGACGCAGTTGGCGTTCTCGCCGGTGCGCAGGTGGGTGATCGCCAGCAGCCGGCCGATGAGCACCTGCCGGTCGATGGGCAGGCCGTTGACGAAGGCGAGCTGCTTGGCCTCCTCGGCGCGCTGCCGCGCCTCGTCGATGGCGCCCAGCCGGAAGAGCTCGCGGCCGAGGTCGAAGAGGGTGTGTAGGCGCTCGAGCGGCGGCTGCGGGCCGGCGAGCTTCTGGCGCAGCGGGGCGAGCATGGAGGTGCCGAAGAAGGGGTGGTCCCCCTGACGCGTGCTCTCGCAGAGGGCGGCGAGGTCGGGCACCGCGTGGTTCGGCGCACGGAAGGTCGGCGCACCGGAGGTCGGCGCGCCGGAGGTCGGCGCGCCGGAGGCCGGCGCGGCGCCGGCCCGCTGCTCGGTGGGCGGTGGCGGCGCCGCCACCGGCGGCGTCGCGCCGCCGAGCAGGAGGCTCGCCGCCACGATCACCGCGAGCGAAAAGGGGGCGACTCTACGCATCGCGACCCGAGCTCACTGCCCCGGAGCGGGAGGCGCCGGGGTCGCCTCCGGCTTGAGCGGCTCCGCCTTGCGGATGGCGGCGATCTCTTTCGCGAGGTCGGCCGGCAGGGCGGCCGGCATCAGCAGCAGGGCATCGCGACCGCTGGTGCGCGCCGGGGCTCCTTCCCCCGCTGCCCCCGCCGTGGCCGGCCACACGGTCAGGGTCTGCCGCTTGCCGCCGGTGCCGGTGAGCTCGAGGGTGAGCGCCGGCGCTCCCGCGGCGAGCCCCTGCGCCGCGGCGGCGTCGAGCACCTTCGTCGCCTTGGCATCGGCGAGCGTTCCCAGCAGGTCGGAGACGGTACCGTAGAAGATCTTCACCCCGTCGCGCTTCCAGTCGGCATCGGCCCGGGTGAGGGTGAAAGCGCCCTGGTGGTCGCGCGCCACCAGCTTGTCGACTTCGTAGACGGCGAAGTCGGTCCAGGTGCGCGAGCGCCACTCCTGCGGCGGCCGCGCCAGCGCCTCGCCGAGCGCCGGCGCCTTGAGGGTCACCAGCTGGCCGTCGACGCGCGCGTATTGCACCGCCTGCTCACCTTCGCCGTGCGTGGCGCCGAGCTCGAGGCGGAAGGGCTGTGGCTTCGCCTTGCGCACCGCTTCGATGACCCCCTGCGGCGGCGCCAGACCAAGGGTCGCGGGCGGGCCCGGCGGCTGGTCGAGGAAGTCGATCGCCTGCAGGGCGGTGAGGGCGTCGAGCAGCTGGTCGAAGCGCTCGCGGTCGGCGTGGTCGGCGAGCGGCGCCTCGATCCAGGGCTCCTCGCCACGGCGTGCCAGCACCACGGTGGCCCCCTGGGTGCTGCCCAGGTTGCCGCCGGAGCTACCGCCATCGCGGTGCAGCGACACCCGTTCCACCTCCTCGCGCGCGCCGGGGAAGAGCTCGCGGCTCCGCCAGTCGCCGGTCGGCTTGGCGAGGTCGCCCCAGAACGAGCCGGCGACCGCGTAGACGGTGGCGGGGCCGCCAGAGGCGCCGGCGAGGGCGACGGCGCGCTCGTCGGTGGCGGGGATCTCGCGGCCGACGTCGACCACCCGCCTGGCCTTCGCGGTCACCAGCGTCACCCGCGCCGCCGGCGGCTCGAGGCCATATTGCCGGCGGTCGGCGTGCTCGAGCGTGCGGCCCTTCTCCATGCCGAGCAGGCTCGCCAGCAGCCCCTCGACCTGGGTGCGGTCGGCGCGGGCGGCGAGCGGGGCGGTGAGGCGCCACTCGCTCGGCGGGCCCGCCATCTCCTCCT
This sequence comes from Thermoanaerobaculia bacterium, assembly GCA_036001185.1. Lineage (GTDB taxonomy): Bacteria > Acidobacteriota > Thermoanaerobaculia > Multivoradales > JAIOJS01 > DASYQD01. The sequence continues at coordinate 1,747 of DASYUP010000239.1, read as the reverse complement.
CGCCGGCGGGGGTGGTGGGCGGCGGTTCGCCCTCGCGAACCAGCCGCACCTTCTGCCCGCCGCGCTCGATCACCACTTCCCGCACCTCATCGGCCTCGACGCCGGGCAGCAGCTTCTTCGCCTGCGCCTTGGCCTCGGCGGTGGTCGGCAGCTTGCGCTCGTAGAACCAGACGAAGGCGCCGAGGGCGAGCACGACGAGCGCCAGCACGCCGAGCGAGCGCGGGCGCATCGCCTACCTCCGGCGCCGCACGTTGATGAAGATGCCGGCGGCGAGCGCCGCCGCGGGCAGCCCCAGCACCACCAGCAACAGGTTGCGGCGGCGCTCCTGCGGCGTGAGCGACAGGTGCACCTGCTCGGGCTCCTTGGGGGCGATGGCGAGGTGACTCTGCCGCTGCACCATCCAGTTGAGGGTGTTGGCGATCAGGCTGGAGTTGCCCGACTGGTCGACCAGCGCGTTGGTGGCGAAGTCGGAGTCGCCGAAGACCACCATGCGCCCACGCGCCGCCGCCGAGGGGCGCGGCGGAGGGGCCTGGTCGCCGGCGCCGCCGCCGAGGTCGAGCGCCACCGCCAGGGCCACCGGGCCGGCGACGTCCTGCGGCCCCTTCTCCACCCGCGTCAGGTGGTCGAGGTCGGTCTCGCCCCAGCCTTCGGGGCTCGTCCGCACCAGCTCGGTGAGCGAGCCCCCCGGCGGCGCCTTGCCGGCGCGCACCGAGCGCGCCAGCGAGAAGACCACCGGGATGCGCTGCTTCTGCAACGGCGCCACGATTGGCTGGCTGCCATAGCTGCTGGCGAAGATGGTCTCGGCGCCGAAGAAGGGCAACACGTTGGCGGGGTCGACGACGACGTCGTCCTGCGCCTGCACCCCCCAGCCCTGCAGCCAGCCGGCGAGACCGGTGTCGGCACCGCGCCCGGTTGCCGTGAGACCGGGGTCGACCATCACCAGGATGCGGCCGCCGCCGGCGAGGAACTTCGACAGCACGTCGAGCTCGGGGGGAGCGAAGGGGGCCGTGGGGCCGGCGACGACGACAGCGTCGGTGTCGGGCGGCACCTGCGGCTTGCCCAGCGACGCCCACTCCTCGAGCGCGAAGTTGTCGTTGCTGAGCTGCCGCTGCAGCCGCCCGAAGCCGCGCTCGTCGAAGCCGTCGAGCGACGGCTCGCCGTGGCCGGTGGTGAACAGCACCTTCGGCTTCTTCGCCTCGCTGACGTCGACGAGCGCGCTGGTGAACTGCTGCTCGCCCTTGAACCCCTTCATCTGCGGCTCGGCGCCCTGCTCCATGCCCGAGTAGTCGTATTCGGCGAGCTCGGCGGCTTCCACCACCCGCTTGTCCTTGCCGCTCTCGAAGACCACCGCCTGGCGGGTGATGCCGTACTTCTGCCCCAGCTGCTGGGCGCGCGCCGGGTTGCGCTGGGGGTCGACGTAGCTGACCTGGATGCGCGGCGATGCCGCGGCGTAGCGCGTCAGCAGCTCCTTGGTCGGCTCGAAGACCGGCGCCTGGTCGCTCATCACCACCACCGCCGAGACGTCGCGGTCGAGCGACTTGAGGATGGAGAGCGTCTTCGGCGACAGCGTGTAGAGGTGGCTGCGCGTCCAGTCCCAGCGCTGGTAGTGGCGGAAGCCGAGCCAGTTGACCAGCAGGACGAGGGCAAGCACCAGCAGGGTGGCAACGCCCAGCGTCGAGCCGAAGGCGAGCCGGCGGCGGGTGGCGACGTCGACGGCGGCGGGGCGCAGGCGCACGGCTACTTCCCC
>DASYUP010000238.1:0-8201 GCA_036001185.1 Thermoanaerobaculia bacterium | reverse complement strand
CGCAAGCGGCATCTTATCAGAGACTTAGCCGGCTGTCCAGCCCCCTGCGGCGGCGCCCCGGCCGCCACCGGCCCACCTGGAGGCCTCGCCCGGCCCCTTCGGGGCGCGGCCGCACGCGATCGACCGCCCCGGTGAGGTCGTCGGCGACGAAAAGGTCCCCTTGCGGGCCGACGGCGATGCCCGTCGGACGGCCGCTTCGCGGGCCCCCGCCGACTGGCCCCCCGCCGATTGGTAACCGCCCAGGAACTCGCGCCACTGCCGCGTCGGATCGCTCCAGTCGACCGGATTGTTGTGTGGCCCCCTCTGGCTCCGTCGCACCCTCCTGGACCTGCCTCCGCCGTCGCGCGGCGCAATAGGGTAGTGGGAGACCTCCAGTCGAAGTCGGCACTTCCCGGCCAAGGCGACAAGCTCCTCGGGAAAGGCATCGCTCTGAGCAGCCACCTCTCTTCAAACGACGCCAAAGTCCAACGCGACTGACTCCACGCCACGGAAGCGGCGTAAGGCGCGAATGGCCGCGGCGTTATTCCGCAGAAACCGTATGGCGTCACGAATCTGGCCGTTGAAGTCCGCAAAATCGCGGCCACTGACCTCGATGTTGCGGCCTGACCGGGCGTGCCTGCGGCCATTCGGTCGGGATCTCGGAAACACGAATTCGCCTCGTCGATGCACCGCAAGCGGCCGAAACGGCTAGCGCGTGAGGTACCGCTCCACGTCGAACACCCGCCCGCCCACGCGCAGAACGCAGCTCATTCAGCCTCGCTCCACGCCTGCACACGGTAATGTCTGCCGTCCGCAGTACACCGAGACAAGGGCCGCCGTGCATTAGTCATCGGACGGATGTGCACGGCTGCTCGAGCATCAACGGCTTGGCGCGGTCTCGCGGGAGAATGCTTGGATCTTCGAGACACGCCACTCGCGGATCTTGCCCATCATCACCTGAGCTTTGACCGCGGGATCGTCGGCAAGCCATTTCGCCGCCTCCTCCGGCGACGTTGCGATCAGTAGGACAACGCCGACGGTCGTGTCTGTCCCTTCGACTTGGAGCGGACCCGCGGCCAGCAATCTGGGACCGAGCGCCTCATGGTGCGCCACGTGCTCGCGCATCGTCGGTTGATCGAAGACGTTCTTTTCAGGCAACCAACGTGGGCCACGTTCGTACACCGCCATGAAGACGCGGGGCTGCGGAGGGGCATCCCCTCCGCCGGACGCGCCGGTCGCTGAGAGAGCGATGACAAGGGCAAGCATTCTCCACATGAGGCGTCCTACCTCCTTTTTGACGGCTCGATCCTACGCCTGCCTAGCCCGCCCTGACCCCATTGGGGACCGCCCGCTCAGGCACGGCGAGCACTGGCGCAACACCGTCAACAAACCCGACGTCGAACAGCATGCCCTGCGACACCTCGCCCGCCATTGGCTTGGGCTCAAGGTTGACGACGAAAAGGGTCTGAACACCCACAATCTCCTGTGAATTGGCCCGCTCCGCCTTCATGCCGGCCAGAATCATGCGCCTGTGGTCACCGAAGTCCACCGTCAGTCTCAGAAGCTTGCTCGATTTCGGAACATCCTCGACTCCGACGATGGTGCCGATCCGGACATCGAGCTTCTCGACATCAGCAATGGAGATGCTCGGCTTCACTGTAGCGGGCTTGAACTCGTCCACCTGTCCTCCTGGCAACGCTCGTAGCCGTTAGTCGGTGCTGCCTCGCCCCTTCGGCGCTGCCGGGTAAAAGGCGGCGCCGATGGGAGTGTCGTAAGCGGGGAAGACGACGCGCGGCGGGGTCATGCGCGAGCAGTCGCGGCCGGGTCTCGCCGGCTGGCGGTTCTCGTAGCAGTGCGGCCAGCCGTAGTCGACCGTGCCGGGGTGCAGGCTGATCGGGTCGAAGAACTCGTAGGGGTGGCCGCGGTCGAGACCGTCCCGTTCGGCCACGCCGGCCCATACCGACCCGGTGGCGGGGTTGACGGTGAGCGCAATGGCGTTGCGGATGTGGACCGCCTTCGCAGTGAGGCGCTCGCCGGGCGGAAGAACGACCCGCCGCAGCCTACGAGCGGCCGCGGGAGGCGCAGCCTCGGCGGCTATACTGAGGCGGATGCCGCCGGCCCTCTCGCGCAACCAGCCGATCTGCCAGTGGCGCGAGGGAGACCTCGTGCAGGGCTTCGCCTTCCTCGCCCGCAAGGAGCACCGGCAGGACCGTAAAGGCAGCTCCTACTTACACTTGGAGCTTCAGGACGCGACCAGCGGCATCGTCGGCAAGGTATGGGCCGACAGCCAGGCGATGCTCGGCCGCTTCGACGCGCTCTCCTACGTCGCCTTCGAGGGGGTGGTACAGCGCTACCGCGAGGAGCTGCAGCTCAACGTCCGCCGCTGCCGGGCGGCCAACGACGACGACCGCCGCTATGGCTTCGACGAGGCCCTGCTGGTGCCTACCACCCGCCACGACCTCGACACGCTGTGGGCGCGCCTGCTCGCCGTGCTCGACACCGTCGAGCGTCCGCCTCTGCGGCAGCTCGCCGCCGAGACCCTGGCTCACAGCGGCGCGGCGCTGCGCGAGCACCCGGCGGCGAAGTCGATCCACCACGCCTGCCGGGGCGGCCTGCTCGAGCACGTGACCTCGATGATCGAGCTCGCCGCCCGGGTCGCCGAACACTACGGCGATCTCGACCGCGACCTCCTGCTGCTGGGCGTGCTCTTCCACGACCTCGGCAAGCTCCGCGAGCTCGGCGCCATGCCGGCCAACGACTACACCAAGGAGGGGCGGCTCATCGGCCACATCGTGCTGGGTCGCGACCTGCTGCGCGAGCGCTGCGCCGCCATCCCCGGCTTTCCCGCCGACCTCCAGCTGCTGCTCGAGCACCTGGTGCTCTCCCACCAGGGGACTCGCGAGTTCGGCTCGCCGGTGGAACCGATGACCCCCGAAGCGCTGGTCCTGCACTTCATCGACGATCTCGACTCCAAGCTCGACCAGCTGCGCCGCGCCCGCGAAGTGGGCCACGGGTTCCAGTTCCTGCGCGCCATGGGGCGCCACATCTACCTCGGCGAAGGGCCGCCGCCCGGCGAGGAGGAGGCGGGGCCACCGGCCGAGCTGCTGCCGGAGGAGCGGGTGCCGGTGCAGGCGCCGCTGCCGGGCCTGCTGCCGGAGGACTGACCGGGGCCTCAGCCGTCGCTGCCGCCTGAGCTCGACCCGGAGGTCGACCCGGAGCTCGAGCCCGAGCTCGAACCGGAGCTCGAAGCGGACCCCGACGCACCGCTCGCCGCCTTGTCGGCGGTCTTGCTCTCGCCCTTGCCTTCGGCCTTGCCCTCGCCCGTGCCCTCGCCCTTCGCCGACTCGGCCTTGCCCTCGCCACCGCCTTCACTCTTGCCGGCGCCACTTCCGGCCTCGCCGCCCGACTTGCGGGCGTAGTCGGTGACATACCACCCCGAGCCCTTGAACTGCACCGCGGGCGACGACCACAGCCGTTTCAGCGGCCCGCCGCACACCTCGCAGATCGTCAGCGGCGGGTCGGCCATCTTCTGCAGCGACTCGCTCTTCCTGCCGCACTGCTGGCACTGGTACTCGTAGATCGGCATCGGCCTCTCGGGAAAGGGGGGCGGACGAGGGCTCAGCTGCCGGCGGCCGGCTCGCTGCGCAGCCGCAGCTTCACCACTCCGGGGCGCTCGGCGACGCGGCGGCGGATGAGCCGCAGCACGTGGAAGGCGTAGATGATGCGGGCATTTTCGGGCGGCGTGAAGGGGCCATGGGTGCAGACGTCGTAGAGCGAGCGCTTGCCGTCGACCTGGCGCAGCAGCTTGAGCTCGATCTCGTCGACAGCGACCTCGATGAGATCCTCGGTGCTCCAGATCGGCTCGAAGATCGTGTCCTTGCGCCCCAGTCGCGACACCAGCGCCTTGGCGTCGGGCACGCGTTTGACGCCCTGCAGGATCATCTGCCGCATCGGCAGGTAGATGCGGACCATGTCCGCTTCCTCGAAGTCGCCGATGGAGAAGGTCACCTCGCCGTCGTCCCACGAGAAGAGGCTCCACACCACCGAGCGGATCTGCTCCTGGATCGCCTCGTAGAGCTGTGCCGGCGACAGGATCTCGTGCTCGATGAGCAGCTCGCCGTGGCGCTTATCGGCGGTGGCGGCGCGAATCTTGTCGGTGAGCACGAACTGCTCGGCGCTGATGCGCTCGGTACGACGCAGGAAGGTGCCGAGGCTGTCGACGCGATCGGTGGACGAGGCATGGATCACCGCGCCGTCGCGCAGGTAGACGCGCTTGAGCACGTCGCCGCGGTGGCACTCGATGATGCCGGGAACGCGGTGCTGGTAGACCGTATACAGCATCTCGGGAAGCGCGGTCTGCCCGAGCTCACCGTGATACTGATAGCGTTTCGGCTGCTGGTCAGCGTCTGCCATGGGAGGGGCGCTCCTGCTGCTCTGAGGATGCGGTGCCGGAATCGCGCCCGCAATGCGCCCGCATCGCGCGGATCGAGCCAGTATACCAGCGCCCTTCGCCAGCGGTCCCGGTGGCGACAGAATGGGGCCATGATCGCGCCCGAGGAAGCCTGGCGGCGCCTGCTCGAGCACCTGCGGCCGCTGCCGGCGCGGCGGCTGCCGCGGGCCCTCGCCGCCGGGAGGGTGGTCGCCGAGTCGCTGCGGGCCACCGTCGACGTCCCCTTCGCCGACGTGTCGGCGATGGACGGCTACGCGGTGGGCGGCGACGCGGCGGCGGGCACCAGCCTGCCGGTCGTGGCGACGGTGGCGGCCGGCGCTCCGCCCGGCCTGGTGCTGCCGCCGGGCGCCGCGGCGCGGATCATGACCGGCGCCCCCCTGCCCGTCGGCGCCGACCGCGTCGTGCCCCGCGAGGAGGTGGCGGCCGACGGCGAGCAGATCGCCATCCGGGTGGCGCCCCCCAGCGGCGCGCACGTGCGCCGGCGAGGCGAGGTGCAGCGCGCCGGCGAGCCGCTGCTCGCCGCCGGCGACCTGCTCACCCCTGGTGCCCTGGCGCTGCTCGCCGCTCACGGCCACGACGAGGTGGCAGTGCATCCGCCGCCGCGCCTCGCCCTGCTGGTCACCGGCGACGAGGTGGTGGCGCCGGAGCGGAAGCCGGGCCCCGGCCAGCTGCGCGACAGCCATGGCGCCTTCGTGGTGGCGGCGGCAACCGCGGCCGGCGCCGAGGTGCGCTCGCTGGGCATCGCCGGCGATGATCCCCGGCTGCTCCGCGAGCGCCTCGAGCAGGGGCTCGCTGCCGACCTGCTGCTGGTCACCGGCGGGGTCTCGCAAGGAGACTACGACTTCGTCGAGCCGGTCCTGGCCGCGCTCGGCTTCGACACCCTCTTCGACGCGGTGGCGATCCAGCCCGGCAAGCCCCTGGTGGCGGCGGTGGCAGGTGCCGGCCAGCCGCTCGTCTTCGGCCTGCCCGGCAACCCCGCCTCGGCGATGGTCTGCTTCTGGCTCTTCGTCCGCCCGGCGCTGCGACGCCTGCAGGGCCACGCCGACGGCTTCTGGGTGGGGGCCCTCGACGGCACCCTCGCGACGGCCCTTCCCAGCGCCGGCGCCCGCGACCGTTTCCTGCCGGCGACGGTCGAGGCGAGAGAAGGCCGGCTTCACGTCACCCCCTGGCTCGCCCGCGGCTCGCACGACCTCGCCGCCTACGCCCGCGGCAACGCGTTGGTGAGGGTGACTGCCGGCAGCCCCCCCGCCCCCGCCGGCGCCCACTGCAGCGTCCTGCCGCTGTAGGGCCCGCCGCGAAAGCGGGCTGACAGTGGTCGACCAGGCTTCGGGCGCACCACGGTCTATGATCGCCGCGGGGAAGCGCTCGGGGGCTGGTGCCTTCCGCGGTCTTCAAAACCGTTGTCCGGCGCTGGTTTCGGCGTCGGGGGTGGGTTCGATTCCCATGCGCTTCCGCCACCCCTCGGGCTTCCGCCACCCTCGGGCACGGCTCGTGCTCCATGCCCGGCCAAGGAGGGCTCGACGATGCAATGGCGAGGGCGGCGAACGAGCGAGAACGTCGAGGACCGGCGCGGCATGCGGCCGGGGTTGGTCGTCGGGGGTGGGGGGCTGGCGACGCTGGTGATCGTGGCGATCGCCCTGCTCACCGGCGTCGATCCACGCGAGCTCCTGCAGTCGGCACCGAGCGCCGACACCAGCCAGCCAGCGGGGGCACCGCCGGCGGACGATCCGCAGGCGCAGTTCGTCTCCGTCATCCTCGCCGACACCGAGGATGCCTGGAGCTCGCTGCTGCCGCACCTCGGGCGCCAGTACGTGCCGCCCAAGCTGGTGCTCTTCAGCCAGGCGGTCGACTCGGCATGCGGCATGGCCTCGGCGGCCGTCGGGCCTTTCTACTGTTCGCGCGACGCCAAGGTCTACCTCGACACGTCCTTCTTCGAGGACCTCGAGCGGCGCTTCGGCGCTTCCGGCGAGTTCGCTCGCGCCTACGTCATCTCGCACGAGGTCGGGCATCACGTGCAGAACCTCCTCGGCATCTCCGAGCAAGTGCAGCGACAGCAGGCGCAGGGGGCGCAGGAGGATGCCAACGCCCTGTCGGTGCGCCTCGAGCTGCAGGCCGACTGCTTCGCTGGCGTGTGGGCCAATCACGCTCAGCAGGAGCGCGATTTCGTGGAGAGCGGCGACATCGACTCGGCGCTTCAGGCTGCCGCGGCGATCGGCGACGATCGGCTACAGAAGCAGGCGCAGGGTTACGTGGTCCCCGAGAGCTTCACCCACGGCTCGTCGCAGCAGCGGGTGGGCTGGTTCCGCCGCGGCCTCGAGGGCGGCGACCCCGAGCGCTGCGACACCTTCAACGCCGGCTCACTCTGAGCACGAGGGTGACGAGGGTCGAGCCGGGCGCGGCCGCCCGGCTCGGGCCGCTGGCGGAGCGCGCGCTCAGCGCGGGTAAGTCGAAGCGTTGCTGTCGCGGGCGTTGGCCAGCACCTGGATGTCGTTGGCGATGAGCGTGCCGCGCACCTGGTCGACGGTGACCGCCACCACGTCGCCCGCTTCCAGGCTCTCCGGCCGGTAGCTCTGGCCGCGGAACGTCACTCGCGTGTCGTTGTCGTAGTAAAGCGTCAGCAGGTCGCCGCCGCCGCGGTCATAGCCGCGATCGTTGTAGTACTGCACCCGCTCGAGGGTCAGCATGCGGTTCTCGCGGTCCACGCGCCGCACCGTGCCGCGCAGGTCCTCGTTGGCGGCGCGGCCGTAGGTGCCGTAGCGGTCGTCCTGCGGATAGCCGCTGCCATTGCCGTTGCCACTGCCGTTGGGTCCGCTGCTGCCGGAGCCGCGATTGCTGCTGACGTCGTAGGTGACGTCGATGCGGTCAGCGAGCGGCCGGCCGCCGACGTCGTTGACGTCGACGACCACCACGTCACCGGGCTCGAGGCTCTCGGGGCGATAGGTCTGCCCCTGGTAGACCACTCGCGTGTGGCTGTCGCAGTACACGCTGGTGCGCCCACCGCTGCCATAGCCGCCGCTGCTGCCGCCGTTGTTCAGGTAGCTGGAGGAGCTGGCGTTGTCGAGGTCGATGCGGCAGTCGCCGCGGGTGTCGACGTAACGGACGGTGCCGCGGATCTCGCTGGTGCCGCGTCCACCGGGACCGCCGAGGATGTCGCCGATGTCGCTCGAGGCACAGCCGCCGAGCAGCAGCACCGTGCCGAGTGAGGCGAGGGCGCCGCGAATGGTGAAGACTCGCATGGGGGGTGACTCCTTTGTCGTGCGTCCGCACGGCGGACGCCATCGACCGGAGGGGAAGCAGGATGCGTGCCGCCCGCGCCGGCTCAGGTGACCCGCGCCAGATAGCGATGGTTGCGGGTCAGCCGGCTGTAGGCGACGCCGGCGTGGTACCAGTGCAGCAGGTGGGCCTCGCGCAGGGCGCGCAGCCAGAAACGGATGCCACCGGGGGTGGCACCGCGCGCCGGCGAGCACCGCGCCTCGAGCCCGAGGCCGCGGGCGAGGGCGGCGACGCGGGCGAGGTGCAGCGGGTCGGAGACCACCAGCAGCCGATGCCAGCCTTGCTGGCGCAGCGTGTCGCGCACGTTGCTGAGGTTCTCGAGGGTGTGGCGCGAGCGCCCCTCGCGCAGGATGGCGGCGGCCGGCACGCCGAGGGCGAGCAGGTGGTCGGCGCCGGCGTCGGCCTCGGTGCGCGTTGCGTCGCCGGTCAGACCGCCGGCGACGATGATGCGTGGCGCCAGACCGGCGCGGAAGAGCTCGGCGCCGTGGGCCAGACGAGT
>DASYUP010000237.1:0-2059 GCA_036001185.1 Thermoanaerobaculia bacterium | reverse complement strand
CCGGCTCCGGGCGTTGGTCGAGCGCTACGGCGAGCGCCACCGCGCCTACCACAACCTCAATCACGTCCTCGACTGCCTGGATCGCGCCGCAGCGGTTCGCTCGCGGCTCGTAGCTCCCGGGCCGGTCGAGCTCGCACTCTGGTATCACGACGCCATCTACGATCCGTACCGCAGCGACAATGAGGAGCGCAGCGCTGCGCTGGCGGTCGAGGAGTCGACGGAGCTTGCGTTCCCGCAACCCGTGATCGACGCAGTTGCCAGTCTCATCCTCGCCACCAAGCACCAAGGACGGCCAGTTGACGCCGACTGTCGCTACCTCGTCGACATCGACCTCGCCATCCTGGCCGCACCCGAGGCGGCTTACGACGCTTACGAGAGGGCCATCCGCCGCGAGTATCGATGGGTACCGGGGCCCCTCTACCGGTCGAAGCGGAGAGAGGTTTTGCGGTCATTCCTCGAGCGGGAGCGGATCTACGCTACCGACTGGTTCGCAGGGAGATTCGAGGCGGCGGCCCGCGCCAACCTGGCGAAAGCCGTGAGTGAGCTGGCCTAAGGAGTCGCCGCCGCAGTCTCCGACCCGCCGGCGGTTGTCCAACCGATCTCCTCCCGCCTATCGCTGCCACAGCTCATTGCTCCAGCACCTTTTCCAGGAAGTCCAGCGCCCGTGGGTCGTTGGACTGCCCGAGCCAGAACAGCGCCTCCTTGCGGATCTCGTTGTCGCGGCGCTCGCGCACGATGCGCATGAGCAGCGGCGTTCCCAGGTGGTCGGGTAGCTGGGTGATGGCGAAGATCGCCTGCTTGCGGACCTCGCGCGAAGGATCGGCGTCGAGCCGCTCGAGCAACACCTGCGGAACGCTCTCGCCCCCCGTCTGGGCCAGCCAGAAGAGCGCCTCCCCCCGCACGTGCGGGCTCTCGTCGCGGCGGGCCACCTCGACGATCGCCGGCGTCGCTTCGGCAGCGTCGCTCTGCGACAGGCTGAACACCGCCTTCTCGCGGATGTCGGGCGAGGGGTCGTTGCGCGCCACGCCGGCGAGGAAGCGGGCGCCCTCCGCGCCGCGCGCCTGGCCGATCCAGAACAGGGCCTGCTCGCGGCGGTCGGCGGGGCGGCCGGCGGCCGCCAGCCGCTGCAACACCGCGTCGGCCGCACGGTCGGCGTGGTAGGCGAGGGCCGCCAGCGGCTGGTCCTCGTCGTGCCGCCCGCCATCGCGCTCCGCGAGGCTGGCGAGCAGCGCCACGCTGTCGACGGGGGCGACGCCGCTGAGGTGCACGAAGGGCAGCCCACCGGTGTCGAGCGGGCACTGGTCGTTGACCGCCCGCACCCGCTCGACCCGGCCGCCAGCCCAGCGGGCCAGCACCCGTAGGTGGCCGCTACCGGGCCCCTCACCGCTGCTGCCCCAGCTCTGGTCGCGGCCCTCGAGATGGCAGGTAGCGCGACGGAAGCTGCGGTCGAAGCAGCAGGCATTGCGCAGGGAGGTGACCGCCGGGACTTCCCAGGCCAGCCACAACGGACCCTTGTCGTTCGCCGCCACGCTCTGGAGCGTGCGGGCGAGGTTGCCGGCGACCTCCACCTCGCGAACCGTCCCGCCGACCACCTCCGCCGCCGCGGCGGCCGCCGCCGGCCCGCCGGCGCCGGCGGTCAGCAGCACGGCGGCAATCCACCGCGTTGCGCTCGAGGTTTTGCTTCTCATCGGTTCGACCTCCCTCACTGCTCGAGCAGCTTGAGCAGCATGTCGGTGGCCTCGGGCGAATCCATCAGCGAGAGCTTCTGGATGATGTCGTGCTTGAGCTCGCGGTCTTTCTCGGCGCGGAAGAGGTCGATGAGGGCGCGGGCGTCGTCGGCCACGAAGAGCCCCTCGATCACCGCGCGGCGGATGCCGGGGTCGGCATTGGCGGCGTAGATCTGCTTGAGCGCCGCGGTCGCCGCCGGCGAGCTCGCCACGCCCAGGCCCTGGATCGCCGCTCGCCGCAGGGCCGGGTCCTGGTCGGCGCGCGCCGCCTGCGAGAGGCCCTCGACGTCGCCCGCCACGCCCATCGCCTCGAGGATGGTGCGGCGCAGCGC
>DASYUP010000236.1:0-3686 GCA_036001185.1 Thermoanaerobaculia bacterium | reverse complement strand
GGCGGTGGTCGCCGCGCGGCAGAAGATCGTCGAGGGCGCCGTGGGCATGGTCGAGATGGCCCTCGAGATGCTGGCCCAGAAGCAGGTCATCACCCTCGACGAGGAGCGCAAGGCGGCCATGGTCTCCAACCTCATGGTCGTCCTCTGCAGCGAGCACTCGACGCAGCCGGTGGTGAACACCGGCACCCTGCATCACTGAGCGGCAGGGCGGGGACCTCGGCATGGCGGACCGCAAGCCCTTCCTGCTGCGACTCGAGCCCGGCGTCCACCTGGCGCTGCAGCGCTGGGCGGACGACGAGCTGCGCAGCTTGAACGGACAGATCGAATACCTGCTGCGGGACGCCCTGCGCCGGGCGGGGCGGCAGCCGCAGGGGAAAGCCGCGGCGGGCGCGCCGCCGCCGGCAAGGAAGGACGATTGAGCTGCGAGAGGAGGAACGGATGAACGCTCAGAAGTACTGTGCCATCTCCGCGCTGGTCTTCACCGTGGTCGCCGCCGCCCATCTGCTGCGCGCGCTCGGCGGCGCGGCGCTGCAGGTCGGCAGCTGGCAGGTGCCGCTCGCCCTGTCGTGGGCGGCTGCCGCGGTCGGCGGCACGCTGGCGGTGTGGGGCTTCCGCCTGGCGACCCGGTCCTCTGGCTAGAGGCGGCGCTCGGCTCCACCCGCGGGGGTGGCGGCGCGCTTGCCGGTAGGATCTCGGGCCATGGCCGAGCCCGCCGGTGCCGCTGCCCTCCGCGACCTCGTGGCCTTGGTTGCCCGCCTGCGCGCGCCCGACGGCTGCCCCTGGGACCGCGAGCAACGCCTCGCCGACGTGCGCGCCTACCTCGTCGAGGAGGCACATGAGGCGGCGGCGGCGATCGACGAGGAGGACTGGCCAGCGATCGCCGCCGAGCTCGGGGACCTGCTCTTCCAGGTCGCCTTCGTGCTGCGGCTGGGGGAGGAGGCGGGGACGCTGACGGCCGAGCAGGTGATCGCCGACGTGCACGCCAAGTTCGTCGCTCGCCATCCGCACGTCTTCGGCGACGAGCGGGCCGCCGATGCCGCGAGCGTGAGAACGGCGTGGGAGCGGCGCAAGGCGGCCGAGGCCGGCGACGCTTCGCTGCTGGCCGGGGTGCCGGCGTCGCTGCCCGCCCTGGTCGGCGCCTATCGGCTGTCGCAGAAGGCCGCCGGGGTGGGCTTCGAGTGGCCGACGCCGGCCGGCGTGCTCGCCAAGGTGCGCGAGGAGGTCGACGAGGTGGAGGCCGAGCTCGAGGCCGGCGCGCCGGCGGCGGCGCTCGAGGGGGAGCTGGGTGACCTGCTCTTCACCGTCGCCAACGTGGCGCGCCAGCTGGGGGTGGACCCGGAGCGGGCGCTGGCGCGCACCAACGGCAAGTTCCGCCGCCGCTTCGGCCACCTCGAGCGGTGCCTGCGCGAGCGCGGGCGGGGCTTCGAGGGGGTCTCTCTCGACGAGCTCGAGGCGCTCTGGCAGGAGGCCAAGGAAGCCGAGCGCAACCCGGGAGCCGAGGGCAGCCCGGGAGCCGAGGCCAGCCCAGGAGCCGAGGCCAGCCCAGGAGCCGAGGCCAACCCGCGGGCGGGGGAGCCCGATTGACAGGCCGCCGGGAAATCCCCTACCATGGGTGCCCTGCGATGCTGAGCCACCGCCACCTCCCGACCCTCCTCATGCAGGCCATGGCCATGCCTAGGCCGGGCGTGAGCTCGGGCGTCGGGACCGGCAGCTAGCAGCAGCGACCCAGACGCCCCCCCGTAGGGGAAACGAGCCACCGCCCGGCACCGACCGCGGCGGTGGTTTTCGTTTCGGCTCAACCGCTCGGCGACGACCGAGCCCCTACGGAGGACGTCATGGATCGCGACCCGCAACCCCTCTTCGCCACTGCCGCCCCCGCGCTGGCGGACCCTGGCTTCGATCTCTCCTTCGAGCTCGACGCCGATCCGGCGATCGCCGCGCTCGCCACCACCGCCCTGCACGCCGGCCGCGTGCCCGACCCGGTGACCGGCGCGCTGCTGCCACCCATCTACCAGACCACCACCTTCGTGCAGAAGAAGGTCGGGGAGCACCTCGGCTACACCTACAGCCGCTCGGGCAACCCCACTGTCAGCGCCCTCGAGCGGCGACTGGCGGCGCTCGAGGGGGGCGCCCACGCCCTCTGCTTCTCGACCGGCCTCGCGGCCACCGTCGCCCTCGCCCTCGGTCTACTGCGCGCCGGCGACCGCGTGGTGCTCTCGGCGGTCGTCTACGGCGGCACTTACCGGCTCTTCCGCGATCTGCTGGCGGGCTTCGGGGTCGTCACCGACACCGTCGACAGCAGCGACAACGAGGCGCTGGCGCGCACCCTTGCCACTCCGGCCCGGCTGTTGCTGGTCGAGAGCCCTGCCAACCCGACCCTGCGGCTCACCGACCTCGCCCGCGCCGCCGAGCTGGGCCACGCCGCCGGCGCCGTCGTAGTGGTCGACAACACGCTGCTCACGCCGGTGCTGCAGCGGCCGCTCGAGCTGGGCGCCGACATCGTGCTGCACTCGACCACCAAGTTCATCGAGGGGCACAACGCCACCGTCGGCGGGGCGCTCATCCTCGACGACGCCGCCCTCGCCGAGCGCCTGGGCTGGACGCGCAACGCCATCGGCGCCATCCAGTCGCCGTGGAACGCGTGGCTGACGCTGCAGGGGGTGAAGACCCTGCCGCTGCGCATCACCCGGCACGGCGCCAACGCCCTCACCGTGGCGCGCTTCCTCGCCGGCCACCCGCAGGTGGTGCGACTGCTCTATCCCGGGCTCGCCAGCTTCCCGCAGGCGGAGCTGGCGCGGCGGCAGCAGCGCGGTGGCGGCGCCCTCATCGCCTTCGAGGTGGAGGGGGGAGCGGCGGCCGGCGCGCGGCTGATGGCGGCGCTGCGGCTCTGCTCGCTGGCCGAGAACCTGGGCGCCGCCGAGACCCTCGTCACCCACCCGGTGTCGATGACCCACGCGGCGGTGCCGCAGGCCGAGCGCGAGGCGGCGGGAATCACCGACGGGCTGGTACGGCTGTCGGTCGGCCTCGAGGACCCGCAGGACCTCATCGCCGACCTGGCGCAGGCGCTCGCCGCTTGTGCCTTCGAACCGGCGCCGAGCGACGCGCTGGCGACCGGTGAGCCGGCGCGCAGCGCGGCGGTGGGGAGCGAGCCATGAGCGCCGGGCCGATCGTCGTCCTCAAGCTCGGCGGATCGGTGCTGCAGAGCGAGCGCGACCTGCCGCGCGCCGTCTCCGAGGTCTATCGATGTTGGCGTGCCGGCGACCGCGTGCTGGCGGTGGTGTCGGCCCTGGGCGCCACCACCGAAGAGCTGCTGCGACGCGCCGAGCAGCTGGGGCTACCGCCGCGAAGCCCGGCCTTTCCCGCCTACCTCGGCGGCGGCGAGCACGCCGCCGCCTCGCTGCTCGCCCTCGCCCTCCACCGCGCCGGTCTTCCCGCCACCCTCCTCGATGCCGCCGCCGCCGGCCTGCGCACGACCGGCGATCCGCGGGACGCGGTGCCGGTCGCCCTCGACCGCGAGCGCGTGCTCGCCGCTCTCGCCGGCGGCATCGCCGTGCTCCCCGGGTTCGTCGGCCGCGACGGCGCCGGCGCCGCCACCCTCCTCGGCCGCGGCGGCTCCGACCTCACCGCCCTCTTCGTCGCCGCCGAGCTGGGCGGTGCCTGCACGCTGCTCAAGGACGTGGGCGGGC